>JAJYPQ010000528.1 GCA_021795255.1 Pseudomonadota bacterium | reverse complement strand
CCAGGGCAGGGCGATATTTTCCTCCACGGTCAACTGCGGGATCAGATGAAAGGCCTGAAAGACAAAACCCATGTGCCGTCGCCGCAACAGCGTCCGGGCGTCGTCATCCAGGAGGTCGAGCGACTGGCCCCGAAAGGTCATGTGCCCGGCGTCGGGACGCTCCAGTCCGGCAATGATATGCAACAGGGTGCTTTTGCCGACCCCGCTTTCCCCCATGATGGCCACGAAATCCGCTGGCGCGAGACTGAGGCTTGCCGCGCGGAACAACCAGCGCTCCGAATCCCCGGCGAGTCGTTTTGCGAGATGGTCCAGAACCAGAAGTGCCGTCACGCCCTCCCTTCCCCATTGCGCCCAATATCGATTGACTACCATACCCCAATGGCACCAAGGCGACCACACCAGGCCGGTACGTACGCTGGGGTCCCGGTTTTGACCTGCCCCCCGCAACAGGTTAGAATCCGTCGACCGGAGAGATGGCCGAGCGGCTGAAGGCGCTCCCCTGCTAAGGGAGTATGGGGCTAAACACTCCATCGAGGGTTCGAATCCCTCTCTCTCCGCCAAATTCATGCTCTCGCCTTCGGAAAAACAAGAGAAAATTTCGGGGATGCGCGGCCAAACGAGCGGGTTTTCTGGGCCTGCTACCAAATCTGCTACCACCACCCATGCTGCGCGTGACCGGCGGGCACCTGATCAGGCGCGGCAGGGCCGGTGACCTTTCAGGCTCAGTCTCATTGGAAGAGGCTCGCAAGCCCGCCGATCTTACCGGCGTTTCTCGCTGCGCCGGCACTGTGTGGTGACCACCTTTTCGATGCGCTGCAGCGCCGGATAGGCGCCGTAGCGGGCCTCGAAGACTTCCCGTACCGGTCCGAGCCTTTCTTGCAACGCGGTCGCGGTTTCACGTACCAGGTTCCCGAGGAATTGCGGCCGCACGTCGCACGCCTTGGCAAGCGTTTCCCAGTGGGCTGAAGTGATCACACTGGGATTGCGTTCTCCGCCGACATCGAAGGCGAGATGATAGTCGATGCGTTCGATGGCGCGCGTGCACACCAGGTCATAGAATGGTGCCAGGCGCGTCGCGTCATCGGTCAAATGTAACAAGGAAAGATTCTTGGCATGTCCGTCCGAGTTTCCCGCCAGCACGTTGAAAATCTGCCAGCGCAGAAGGTGTTGCACGTCGATGGCCGGATCGCTGGAGGCCTCCTGCACCAGACGGTAGCACTGCGCGAAAGACGGTCCGCCGTGTTCCTGGTATTTCTTCTCATGCCCGTATCCCAGAGCTTGACAGAAATCCTCTTGATGCAGCCGCTGCACCTCGCCGCGGCCATCCCATACGCGGTCATAGCGGGCGATCTGCGCATAGCGGACCCGCCCGACGGTGCGCAAGGCGATGTCCACGACCGGCAAGCCGATGGCCGCGGCCAGCTCTGTGGTGAAGGTCTCATAGGCGGGCAGATGGCGATAGTCGGCGAGTTCGAATTTCAGGATGTGGCTGGAAGGCGCTTCGCCCTGCGGCAGAAAATACTGATCGTCGTGAACCAGCACTGGGCACTTGTCCTGAGCGCCGGCGAGCGATAGCCGCGGGCGCTCGTCCGCTGGAAAGTTCGCATAGATCGGCCCGCGCCGCGCCACGAGGTCGGCCAGATCCTCTTCCGTCAGCACACGGTACCGCCGCTCTCCCGACGGCCGCTGTTCCAAGGATAGAATCGACAGCGCGCCGGCGCACTCGCCACCGATGGCACGCAGCAGGTCGAAATCGGTATTCGGTAGTTTGAGATCGCGGACGATGTGCTCGCGCACGCCCCCCTCGGGCAGCAAATTGGCGAACCAACACTGGGCGGTGCCTTTTTCCGGGGCGAATTCGCGGGTCGCCGGCGGCAGGGATCGGGAGACGGCGAAGCCGTCGCTGGCGATCCAGTCGGGATCGTAGCGAAACCCGATGGCCCCGGTCGTATTACGCCAGAGCTGCCCGACCAAGCGCTGCTCGTGCCAGACGTTGAGGGTGTCGGGGCCGCTCATGGAGTCTCCTCGCCGATCTTGCCGGTACTGTGAGCCGGTTTCACCCGTCCACGCGGCTGGATGATGATTTCTAGCCCTAATGTGTGCAGCGCCTTTAGAACCTTGCCGATCTCGGCCGTCTCCTTGCCCCGCTCGAACTCCGACAGGAAGCGCGTGCTTAGGTTACCGAGCCCGGAGACCGTCTCCAGCGTCAGGCGCCGGTGCTTGCGATGGGCGCGCACCAAGCGGCCGAGTTCCTCCACGGTTTGGATCGCGCCGTAAATGATGACATCCTGCGTCATGGTTACGCTCTCAAGAAATATACCGTACGATAAAAAGTAGCACTTTAATTCGCGATTTTCAATAAAAATATATCGTACGTGATAAACATTGGCCAAAAATGCTGCCACCATTGATCAATACCACGTGCGATACAATTTTTCACCTTGCTTCCTTGTGGCCGCATATAGACCGGACCCACGCCATTGGAGTCAAACGCCGAATTCACCACATTTCCCTGGCTCAGCGGATTGTAATAATGCACCACTCCCATCACCCGACCGGTACGCAAGGAGTCCACCACCGGAGGCAGGTTCACGAAAGTCGACTGACTGGGGCGTGGGGGCGACGGCGGCTTGGGGGGATGGATCATCGCACAGTTGGGAAAAATACGGGAGCAAAAAAGCCGGAATTGGAGGGGCGGGGCGAAAGTGGCTCGGCTTCGGGAACGGCGGGGCCGGATGGAAGATGCGCGGGCGCGGGAGGCGGCGCGGGCGTTGGGCTGGATGCTGTACATTGACCGGGAAATCTGGGAGATGGACCCGGCATTCTGAGTGGGGGCAGGGCTTGACAGGGGGAGGAGAGTTTCGTTACATTGCCACCCAACACTGCTGCAATAAGCAGTTTTGAAGGTTTTTCAGGGACGGGAAAGCAATAAGGCAAGAAAAACTACAGCTCCCTCTCTCCAGCCACACCACAATCCCTCTCGATGCGGTCAACAGTGAAAGTCCATAGTCCTTGCATCCCAATTTTATCGTGCTATTCTTCGCTAACCGTCTTGACTAAAAGCGACAACCGTCTGACGCCATCCGGCGCACGTGGTCTTGAGTACAATCCCTCGCCCCAGAAAAATCACATGAATATCCACCATAGCGCATTACCTAACTGAAACTGAGGAGCTACCTCCAATGAGTGACGCCATTCTTTACGTGTCTGATGACAGCTTTGAAACGGATGTACTGAAGTCCTCCAAACCGGTTTTGGTGGATTTTTGGGCCGAGTG
>JAJYPQ010000058.1 GCA_021795255.1 Pseudomonadota bacterium | reverse complement strand
ATGCCCCAGTTTTCCGGAAATCTTCATTCCGTCAAAGATTACTGAAAACCGATATTTTATGGGGATTGTGGGGGATTACGAGGTTTTCTGACAGACACTACATAGACGTGGTTGGCGCGCAGCTCAAGGCCGACTGCGGCCTCAAGCACAGGCAAAGAACAACGAGTTGCGAGCAGCGGGACAAGCTCGCTCTTATGACTGTGATCGCGGTGCTGGATAAGCACAAAGGCCATGCCGACATCGCGCGGAAGGCCTGCAAGAAAGCGTCTCAAGGCCTCGAGACCGCCGGCCGAGGCGCCAACACCGACAATAGGAAAGGTCGTCAAGCCAGAGGACTCAGTGGCGCACTCAGCGTCAGGTAAAATAAAACGGGCGGCAGATGGCAGCCGCGATATGCACAGACACGGCCGTGCCATGATGACATGATCTCGACCCCCAAGAGGGAAAGGATATATCTTACCATGGAATGGTCGCTTAACGTCCCAATCGGGGTCCTCGCAGACCTTAAGGCGCGCATCAGCGTGCTACCGGAGGCCTTTTGACGGTATGGTCCGGGGAACGATGTCCTGTAGCGGCTTGTAACCGACTACGGCTCCCTTTTCAGAGAGTCGCGACCCTTGTCGTAGCTAGGCCGGTTTTGCCCCGGCGTCATGAACTGCTAAGTCGGTCGCGATCGGCAGAAGTTGTCGAAGTAGGTATATACGCTTCCGCATGGCGTTTAGGCTGTTTGGCTGGTGGCCAAACAGAACCGGTTGGCACGTCCGGGGCCGGCCGCTTAATCAACTCCATTGACAATTCATGCGGGCATCTGAAGAGTTTACCCAAGGCTTGGGGCCCACTCCCATTCGAACTCATAGAGGTGTTCACCAATCGTCCATGGTGTCACTCGACCTAAGACACTATAGGCCTTATGACGTTTGATGCCGCTTTCCTTAAGGTTGGCTGGCCGCTCAATGGGGCTAAGGTCACCACCCAAGAAAGTGCCTAAAAAAACCGGCCCCTTACTTAGATCCCTGCGTACCAGGAGTAGCCTTGATCTTCCCAGTAACCGCCGTGGCCACCCGCAAATGGCCGGTAATCCTTCACTAGTTGGATATGCATTAGGTACTTGGGCATTTTGTAGCCAAGCTGACGTTCGACGCGCAACCGTACAGGGGCGCCGTTTGCCACCGGCAATGAACGGCCGTTCAGCTGATAGGCGAGAATCGTCTGTGGATGCATCGCCATGGCGAGATCGAGGCTCTCATAATAAAAGTTGTTGCCATCCATCGGGTCCGCACAGAAAAACATGACATAACGGGCGCCAGGTGCGAGCCCCGACAGCCTTAGCACATGATGTAACGGCACGCCGGTCCACTCGCCGATACAGCTCCAGCCTTCGACGCAGTCGTGGCGCGTGATCTGGGTCCGAAAAGGCATAGCACGAAGCGTGGCAAGTGAAAGGCGAAGCGGGCGCTCCACGAGGCCGTCGACCCGCAATCGCCAGTCACGAAACCCACCCCGGGCCAAGGCTTGGTAAGCCGGTGTGTCGGGATCCGTCGTGCCATTCGCGCGAAATACAGGTGCGATGTCTGCCTTAGTATATTCCGGTGCAAGCGCGGTTTTTGAGACCAGCACATCCTGCGCGTATTCGGTGAATCGCCCCTCGCGATCCAGTATGCGCGGAAACCACCGGCTGTTCGAAAGCCGGTTAAGGTTTCCGAGCATCAGTATGCCGCTACCACCCAGCAGCAGCCCTCCGGCACCCCCTGCGGCGCGCAGGATAAAGCCACGGCGGCTACTGTCCGATCCTCCTTCTTGCGCCAATGCGGCTACCGCGGACTCGTGAGGAGTCGTCGTGTCATTGGTCTTTATGGCGTAGTATCCGGTGAGCATGGAACGAACATTGTTCCATACACCTGAGAGCAGAACCATGACGATGTGCGCGATAAAAAATCCCAAAAAAGAAAACGCCACGATAAAATGGATGGTGCGCGCGGTCTGGCGCCCGCCGAAAAGCCACAGTAGTGCGGGAAAGCCCGCGTCGATGGTCGGTGACATCGTAAGGCCAGTCAAGATCGCAAGCGGCCCCAAAACAAACACGACGACCACGTAGGCGATCTTCTGCAACACATTGTATTGTCGGGCTTCCTTCCCATGCGGAAAGCGCAGGCGGGCATGATCACAAATAGCTGCCCCGATGCGCCGCAGTTCGGGCCCTCGCGGCACTAGGTCGCGCCGCAGATGTCCACTCAACAAGCTAAACGCGGCATAAACAAGGCCGTTCAGAACAAATATCCAGGCAAAAAAGAAATGCCAGCGCCGGCCCATGGCAAGCCATGGTGTGCTAGGTAGAGTCGCCCATCGCGGGAAACCTCGCTCGACCAGGCCATCTCGTCCACGAGAAACCCCGAGGAAACCCGTTGTATCGAAGGAATAACCTGCAATAGTCGTGAGGCCGGTGAGTTGTCCGTGGCGGTTTTCACGCGCCCCAAGAGCAACTAGTGGATGCTGGAAGTGGGAACGATTGCCCCAATAAAGGTCAGGGCGCGCGTTGAAGATCTGTAGCCCACTCATTAACATCACGGTGATTGTGAAAAAATTAATCCAGTGCAAAAGGCGCGTTGGCCACCTATGCCGGTAGATCAGTGTGCGCGTCTGTCTCCCCTTTCGCTCTGGGGCAGCGTTCGAAACATTAAGGGAAAGACCTAAGGGCCCGTTGATCTCCTCTGCCTGCCTGGAACCAGCCCCCACTTTTTCATCAGAGACGCGCATTATCGAGCAGGACCGCGATCTTCTATCGCCATCGCATCATGATCCATCACAATGGCCTTATGCTCCATAATCATGGCGCGATGATCCATCATCATGGCTTTATGCTCCATCATCGCGTCATGCTGCATCATCGCCTTGTGCCCCATCACCATAGCCTCGTGGTCCATCGTCACAGCCTTATGCTCTATCATCATAGCTTCGTGATCCAGAGTCATTTCGTGACTCATCACCGCGGTGTGGCGCGCCATGGCCATGTGCTGCATAGGTTGTTGCATAACGATCTGAGCCGAGACAGAAGGCGGAATAATGCCAAAGAAGACAAGCACGGTCAGCGGGAGCCGCGCGACACGGCACAAGCGCATAAATTGTCTCCTTAATTTGACGGTGCAGACGATACTACTTTGTTGACCATATTTTTCGATGGTCGAAATTATATTTATTTCGAGGATTCCTATCAGGATCTAGTCACCATGTCAAGTGGTGAGCGAGCGCGTTTCCGCGATCACTTGTCAGACAGGACATTTGCAATCAAACAATGACGGGCGCTATAGAACGGAAACCCTTTTGGCGTTTTGCCTGGAATGAGCCTGCGACAGTCTCCATGCCTACCTGAAAAACTCGCACGCGGAGCGCACGCTCACGACCCCTACTCGCAGTGCCATCACTGTTCGAAACCTTATGTCGAATAACAGCCCTGGCTTATGTCTCAGGCTACCTCCTCCAACGCATCCCGTGAGCGTGGTCGATAACCAGGGAGACCGGATACGGGAACGACAAGAGACGAAGTCGCGTGCAACTCATCCGTCAATTGCCGTGAAAGAAGCGCAACATCAAGTACACCGTCTTCAGAGACATCAGGTTGACCGACCCGACCAAAACCGATGCCCCCAAGGAATGATACGTGGACGCTGTCGCGCTCTGAATTGCCGCAAGGCACGAAGACACTCCAGGTGTCGCCCCTATCCACAAGCGAAGTCGCGCGCGCCATGAATGGGAAGGCGGCGTTGATTGCGTCACGATCAAGTGTTTTTTCGGAAAAGAAATCAAAATCAACGGACGTCCGATGGCCCAAACGAAGGGCAATAGCTGTCCCACCGTACAGGACAAATCCCAGATCCGCAGCCTTGCGCAATTGCGACCATAGACGCCTCTGACCTTCCGGCAAGATACTGAAACAGGGTTTGAAAGTCGGCATCACGGAAACGCCCGAACGGGCAACGGAGGCACATGACCCGCCTTGGCAAGACCCAAGCGATAGTGCCAATAGGTCCAGGATCGGGCGCGGAATTGCCCCGCTTGCGCCTGGGTCAGGATTTCTCCTAGCACTCGATCACCCACCACGGCAGCGAGCATCTGGAGGTCGTCGTAATCCCCCCTATCCATAACCTGGGCAATGACGCGTTCCGGCATCGTGACCGCCTCGTCAGGCGATTTCCACCAGACGTATTTCCTGGCCAGGGATTTCAGGACTTCCGGGGTCGCATTGACCATCGGGCTCACTGCGCTTAAACGAAAACGAGAGGTATATCCCCATTATACAGGAATACGGCCGACCGGACCGAGGTTGAAGAGGATAATTGCGGGCTCAAACCCTGACAGTCATGTCCGCCAAACTGTCCCATTTCGTTTCGTGTATGAGGGACAGATACAGTTCATCAAGCCGTCATCCGCAGCTGATCTCACCGCTGTTTCGAGAGCCGACCCCTTTGAGATAAGGCTTGTCCTCAAGCCTAATCTCACGCGCCTCACACGAAGCGCCCGGATAAACCGAACGCAGCTTTCACGGGGCGAGACGGGGTGCGGCGAAGATAAGTGTCTCGTCGGGGTGTTCTTCGCCCCGATTCGTGAGCTTGGGGTATTGAGTCGCCCAACGATCGAGCCAAACAGCCGGGTTCCGCTTCTGCACGGTCGCGTCGATCATACAGCCACCGCGGTTCGCGCAGCCAGGCGCCATGGGCATACGCCTTGACACATTCCACCCTCTCGATGATCTGCGCCTGGGCGCACATACCGGCCCCCAGCGGCTTTCTGGAGACCATAAACGGCCACGTCAGTACACCAAGCCCAAGACCCATTAGAACCGGTTTTCGACCACCGGCCCTCTACTCTTTCTTGTCGTCGGACAAGCTCGACTTCTCGCCGATCCATCCGCATATAGCGGGTCCTCGTACAGGAAGTGCCACAAAAGCCGTTCATCTCTCCTGTCTAGAAATCCGCGTGCAGTACGATTCTATAACGCGCTTTGCCACTACGCAGGTGATCGAGCGCGTCGTTCACGCGCGACATCGGGAAGTATTCCACTTGCGGCGCGATGGCATGGCGCGCGGCAAAATCGAGCATCTTTTTGACCGTTGCCGGACGGCCCAATGGCGACCCCGAAACCTCCTTCTGGCCACCAATCAATCCGAATGCCGGTATATCGAGCGGTTTTAATACGGCCCCGACGAAGTGAAGGCGCCCGCGCGGCGCCAAAACCTGCAAAAACCGTGTCCAATCCAGGGCCACGTTCGTAGTCACCAACAAAAAATTGAAGGTCCCAGCGAGGCGCTCAAGGGCCGCGGTGTCATCGCTTGTCACCACATAATGAGCTCCGAGCGTCTTCACCTCCGCGGCCTTGCCCGCATGGGAGGTGAATGCCGTGACCTCGCAGCCCCAGGCCCGCATAAACTGGAGGGCCAGATGCCCCAGCCCGCCTATGCCTATGACCCCGACATGGTCGGTGGGCCGGACGTCGAACTCCGTGAGCGGACTAAATACCGTGGTCCCCGCGCAAAATAAGGGGCCGCTCGCGGCGGGCTTCAGCGCCTCTGGTAATGGTGTAGCCCATGCCCAATGACAGCGCACCCGCTCGGCAAATCCCCCGTGACGACCGATAATGGTCGCCTGGGCCTTCTGACACAGGTGGAAGTCCCCGCTTAGGCATTGGGCGCAGACCATACAGCTGCGCGCATACCATCCAAGGCCCACGCGCTGTCCCTCCTGAAGACTTTTTACTTGCGCCCCTTGCGCCACGATCCGGCCCACCACTTCGTGGCCGGCGACCAGGGGATACTCGCTCCGCCCCCACTCATTATCTAACATCGACAGATCCGAGTGGCAGATCCCGCAATGTTCCACTGCGATCTCCACCTCGTCTGGAAGTAGCGCGCTAGGCTTGTAGGTAAAAGGCTCGAGACGCTGACCGGGACCTGACGTCGCAAATGCGTGAATCGTATCATTCATACAACACCCCTTTGTTCTTTTATGAAAATCGACCTACCGTTCGCTTCTGGGAATCGTGATACAGGCACTGTCGACGCACGCAGCCAGGATCTCGGCTCCTACAGTCTGGAAGGAACCCAGCCCTCAGCTACCAGGTGAGTACGCGGCCGGCTTTTGCAAGCGACGGCAAGGCCGTACTCGGGTTAATAAGCGGCATCTCGCGGCCAAGGTCGGCAGCTGTCATGCCGTTGAGATCGAGCGATTGGGCGCAGCCTATCATGTGGACACCGTTATCCGAGGCAAGCTTCATAAAGTCAGCGACGCTCTTTCCCCCTGTTAAGGGAAAAAGGGTTTCGGGTACGCCTTTTCTCAGAAGCTCTGTGGCTGGCCCCGTGAAATACATGAGCACGTTCTGTTCGCCGGCGGCCGCCGTCGAGGCCAAAAAAAACGCCGACGGTAGGCGTTTAGGATTCTCAAGCCCCGTAATCAAGATGATAATGAGATCCCAATTCTCCGTTTCTGTCATAAAGAGCCTCCATGGCCACGGTGTCGCTTCGTCCGAAAGTCGAACTGCTCCCTAGGGAGGGCCGATATCGGCCAGCTCCTTATGCGGGCGCGGTGTCTAGTGCTCAGAGTAACCCCTTACCATCTCGGGCGACATGCGCCGAACACCTGATACTTCACCTTTGAGGCCCGGGTTCCAATATGGCTATCGTTCAGAATCGCTCAAGCGCCCGTGATCTCTGCCTCATAACCCTCTTTCTCGACCGCCTTGATCAGTTGAGCGCCCTCAACCTGGCCCTTGATGAGCCCCTGACCCCGCTCCAGACTGACCTCCACAGATTCCACGCCTGCGACCGATTGCAAGGCTTTGGTGACCGCGGCAACACAATGTCCGCAGGTCATCCCAGTGATACGCAATACGACTTGAGTCATTAATCCTCCTTTCCTGTGAAGCTTACGTTTGGATGTCAGAGAGATCCGTTCTTACAAAGGTGTTGAATTCGCCTCGATCACGGGCGATGACCCATCGCCCCCCTCAGTCGATAGCACAACCGGCTGAAGCCGCTTTAGACGCAAGCTATTCGCCAATACAAACACGCTCGAAAAGGCCATAGCCAAGCCCGCCAACATGGGATCGAGGCGCACGCCGAAGTCGGGATAAAAAAGTCCAGCCGCAAGCGGAATCAAAATGATATTGTAAAAAAATGCCCAAAAAAGATTTCCGCGAATCGTCGACAAGGTCCGTCGGGCGACATCGATCGCGGTCGTAACGGCACCTAAGTTATGGGTGACCGTGACGTCCGCCGCCTCGATCGCGACATCGGTTCCGTTCGCGACCGCGATCCCCACGTCGGCCTGAGCGAGGGCCGGCGCGTCGTTTAGGCCATCACCCACAAACGCCACTTTGTGTCCGTCCTGTTGCAAGCCTTGCACCGCCTTCGCCTTTCCTTCCGGAAGCACATTGGCCAAGTAGCGCTCGATTCCCATAGCCTGAGCAAGATAGGCGCAAGCAGGCTGCGAATCTCCGGAGATCATGACGACTGAGAGCTTGCGATCTTTGAGGGCCCGCACCAAGGCATGGGCCTCGGGCCGTACTGGATCAGCTAAGGCCAAAAGCGCGAGGACGATCTTATCGCGCGCCAGATAGATCACGGTTTTACCTTGCGCCGAAAAGCGCTTTGCGTCTTCCTCCCAGGCGTCAAGCGCAATCCCCTCCTGGACCAAAAAGCGGGCCCCGCCGATGATGACCGACTGACCCTCCACCTGGGCATGTATGCCGAATCCCGGTCGGGTTTCGAAGCTCTCGGCGGGCCCCGGGGTCAGGCCTTCCTCGCGCGCTGCTTTTACTAACGCCACCGCCACGGGGTGCTCGCTGCCCCATTCCGCCCGCCCCGCTAAGCGCAAAACCTCCTGGCGCAAAACCGAATGGGACACGACATCGGTCAGTCGCGCCTGACCCCCTGTCAAGGTGCCAGTTTTATCGAATACCACCGTGTCAACGTGACTCAGCATCTCGAGTGCTGCACCCTTCCGATACAGGACACCGAGCTCCGCCGCTCGTCCTGTTCCGACCATGATCGCCGCCGGAGTCGCAAGACCCATAGCGCAGGGACAAGCGACCACGAGGACCGACACGGCGCTTACCAGCGCCATTGTGATTGCAGGCGGCGGTCCCAAGCTGAACCAGGCGATAAAGGTAACAGCTGCCAGCGCTAGAATAGTGGGCGTAAATATCCGCACAACCCGGTCCGCCAGGCCCTGAATGGGAAGCTTGGAGGTTTGCGCCTTCTCGACGAGACGGATGATGCGCCCAAGGACAGTGGCACTCCCGAGCTCGGTGACCTCCACCTGAAGCGCGCCGTATTGGTTCACGGATCCGCCTACGACCCGATCTCCTATACGCTTTCCAACCGGCATAGCCTCGCCTGTGAGCATCGACTCGTTGACGTAGCTCTCTCCATGGCGCACACGGCCATCGACCGGTACCCTTTCTCCCGGTTTGACCAAGACCACCTGGCCCACCTTCAAACGACCAATGGGAATCTCTTCCTCCAAATCCCCACTCAACCTTGTGACCGTTTTGGCTTGTAAACCGACAAGCTTGTGAATCGCCGCGCTGGCTCGCCCCTTCGCGAGCGCCTCGAGATACTTACCGGCTAAAACAACCGTAATAATCACGGCTGCGGAATCGAAATAGAGTTGCCGAGCATCCGCCGGAAACAAGCCCGGTCTCGCCAGGACCAAGAGACCATAAAGCCAAGCGGCTCCGGTGCCGGTCATGACGAGACTATTCATATCAGGGGCGAGATGCCGATAAGCGATAAACCCAGGGCGCAAAAAGCGACGCCCAGGACCCCATAGGATCGCGGTCGTCAGAATGGCCTGAATCCATCCCTGCCCTGCTTTTGGTAACAGCTGATCGAATACCGTTCTGAGGACCGGCACAAAGACCGTTCCCATAGATAATATCAGCACGGGAATCGTCAAGAGCGCCGCGATCTGGGCATCGCGACGCACGCGCTCGCCTACGCCCTCGGGCGCCGACTCCTGGCCTTGATCTAAAGCAATCGGCTCATAACCTGCTTGGGTAATGGCTTCTGCGAGCTGTTCCGGCCGCAGGGCCCCGGCAAGATAGCGCACGCTGGCCCGTTCCGTGGCGAGATTGACCCCTACCTCAAGAACTCCGGGAAGCGCTTTTAAGGCGCGCTCGACGCGACCCACGCACGACGCGCAGGTCATACCGCGAACGCCTGTGTCCCATTCCGTAAGAATCGGGCTGTAACCGCTCTCCTCAATCTCACTTACGATCCGATCGAGATCTGCAAGCCCGGAATCATAGGAGACGGCGACTTTTTCCGAGGCCAGGTTCACAGACACTCCATCGACGCCCGGCACAGCGCGCAGCGCGCGCTCGACCCGCGCCACGCACGAGGCACAGGTCATCCCCTCGACTGCGAATTCGGTCTCCTGCCTCATGAAAGTACCCCCTTCACGGCGTCATCCCTTCCCTGCTTTCGCTAGCGCTCCGCGCACCCCGCTTAGGCGACGAGCTTTTCTGAATACCATAGGTCGGGGCCCCGCAGAGCCGAGGCGCCTTATCGAAATGCGAGGCCCCAAACACCAAGGATTCGCCATCGGAATAAGCGGCTTATCAGCGCCCCGTACGAGCCTACTTAGCAACGGGAAATCGCGGCTGCTACCCCTCGCCCTTGACGCCTACACGCCACCCATTATATCGCGGGGCAGGCGGGTGCGAGTAGCGAACCGATCACGAGGACCCGGTCACTAGCCGCGCCCCTCCCAATCACGGTCTCCCGCGACGCCATCGGCGACGCTTGAGAGGGGGGCTCGTTCAGTCACCTGCCCCAGAATAGCGACTACGGCCTATCGACACGTCGTGGACCGGACAAAGGCCATAGTATCCCGCAAGGTCGGCGCCAAAAAGCGAAACGGGCTTGCCAAGGATACAAGCAGGCTGATGTGGCCTATGTCAGGGTACGAAATAACGCGCACCTTGTCCCCGTGGGCTTTAAGGGCGGCCGCTAATTTAAGACTGTTGCTGGGGTTTACCGTATGGTCCTCACGCCCATAAAGGAGCAGGGTCGGTGGATCGCCCGAAGCGACATAATGAATGGGTTGGGTATCGATCAGGTGGCGGGATGAGGCAAAGACTTGGCGTACCTTGGGGTCAGTAATGGGAAGAAATGCATAAGGACCGGCAAGCCCGATAAAGCCACAGGGAGGACTTTGTACCTTCATAGCCTTTTGCAAGGGGCGATTCAGGGCCACCATCGCGGCAATGTAGGCCCCCGCCGAGTGGCCCATGACAAACACCTTCTTGGGATCACCGCCATAAGCCTTGATGTGCCGTTCAACCCAGCGATAGGCCAAGGCCCCATCATCGACGAAGCCATGCCAGTTTACTGCAGGATACAGTCGATAGTTGGGGACCACCGCAATCACCCCTCGCGAGCTTAGAGCCTCGCCCACAAACTTGTATCCGTGCTTGCTTCCATAGCGCCAGTAGCCGCCGTAAAAAAACACGACAACCTTCACAGGTCCGGCGCTCAGCCTCTTAGGGATATAGATGTCCAACTTCTCCCTTTTGTGGGGACCGTAGGCTAGGTTGCGCACGCGACGGTACGGATGGGAAATAACGACCGCATTGAGCAGATGAAGCGGGGTACAGCCAGCTAGCAGCCCAAAGCCCAGGATACCCAAAAGACGCTTCGTACCTCTGTGCGCCAATCTATCCTGCATAAACTCATCCTCCGTGGGAAATGTGCATCCGCGCGCCACCCCATCTTCCCTTACGTCACGGTCCGCGTGCGCATGTCCCGGCCTGCCAGCACTCTTGCCTGTCACTCTTGCACACTTTGGTGGATCACCCAGTGACTCGCTTATTCAACGTAAGCGTCCGCCTCGATTTCCACCAACATGGCCGGATCGACCAAGGCCGCAATTTGCACGGCGCTCGTGGCTGGATCAATGCCCTGAAACACGTCCTTATGGGCGCGCCCGACCGCTTCGAAATGACTCATATCGGCCAAATAAATCCGAGTCCTTATGACATCCATTAACGAAGCGTCGGCTTCCCGAAGAGCGGTTTCGATCTTTTGTAAAATGAATCGCGCCTGCTGATAGGCGTCACCCGCCCCCACAAGCTGCCCTTGCGCGTCCACCGCGACCGTACCAGACACGGCGATCGAAGGGCCTATGCGTCGCGCGCGGGAATAGGCAGCAAGCTTTTCCCAGCGCGCCCCGCTATAGACATTCTTTACCATCTCTACTCCCTAGGCCAAAAAGTGACAAGCGCCCATTGTGCAGGACGAGAGCCATAAGAGGAAGATCGGCGGAACAATGCCCGATGACGCCAGATACGTAAGCGATGGTAGGGGTCGTCCATCAACTAAGAGCTCGATTCGTGAGGCCCACCAACCAAGGACAAACGACCTAAGGACGATGGTCACTCATGGTGCTATCGGGCATAGTGCGACCCTTAATAAGTATTGGAGACCTGCTATGCGCATCGAAAGAACAGATCCAGTAACTGGCTACACCGTGGAACAAACCGACGGGCACCCCTTCGTGGTAGAAGGTGCGGGGGATGACGCACTCAAGGTTTATTTCGAGTCGGAGGATACTCGTCAACAGTACTTAAAAGTGGGTACCGAGCACCCCGAACAAGGAATGGAGCATACGCTGGATAATCCAGCCCCCTTGCCTGGGGACGAACCAAACGGCCTACCTCAACAACAAGGCTAGGGATACCGCCCCTCCGTTTTGAAAAACGGATTGGGGAGCGCTGGCCTTTCATGGAGGCGCCCTCTTCACATCATTGGAGGGCCAAGCCCCCCCGCTCAAGGCCTTCCCGTGGAGGCCTTTCACTGCGTCCCAGCCAGCATCAGACACTCCGTAACCAAAGAAAGACCTTCACTTGCTTGCTCCTCACCGCGGGCAGCGATTGCGGCCTACTCGTACCCACGTCACCCAGCCGCTTTGGAAATAGGGCTCAGCTGCCCCCAACCCCGCCCCTGTGGTATAATAACCGTCCCTTTTTCTGGGTATTATGGGCTTCTCGGGGAAGCCTGCGGGCGCTTGTGAGCCCGGTCTTGCCAGCGCGTTTTTGTGACACCGTTTACCCACATTTCGCTTATTTTGTCGAGGAGGAACCATCAGTGGCGCATGGAATTGATCGCAAGGGCCAGGGTATGACGCGACTAAAGCCCGACCACGCCCCCGACGAGGATGCTTCGCGCTTGCGTATTCCTTTGATCCGCCTCATTGCCGACGATCCATCCGAAAAGCGCGCGCAGATTCGCGCGGTCTTTCACGCCAGCTTTTCTCTTTACGAGCGGCTTTTTGAGCACCTCATAGAACCGCGTGCTTGGTACGAAAAGTCCATTCCCCTTCGTCATCCGCTGATCTTCTATTTCGGTCACACCGCGGCCTTTTTTGTCAACAAGCTCCGGGTCGCGGGCCTTATCGACACTCGCCTCGACTCGGCCTTAGAGTCGACTTTTGCAGTCGGGGTTGACGAGATGTCCTGGGATGACTTGGAGGAACATGGCGGCGAGTGGCCCCCCATCGAGGCAGTGCGCGCCTATCGAAACCACGTCCGCGAACTCGTCGATCACCAAATTCAGACCTTACCGCTGACGCTGCCCATCTCCTGGGAGTCCCCTTGGTGGATCATCCTTATGGGGATAGAGCACGAATACATTCATCTCGAAACGAGCTCAGTGCTAATACGGCAAACCCCCTTGTCGCGGACGCGTCCGCTGTTGGATTTTCCGAGCCACGAAGGGTATGGAAAAGCGCCTATCAATTCCCTGCTTCCGGTATTGGGAGGTCGTGTGGTCTTGGGTAAACACGACCAAAGTCCGCTTTATGGATGGGACAACGAGTATGGAACTCATGAGACCGTCCTTGCCGATTTTGCCGCAAGCCGTTATCTCGTCAGTAACGAGGAATATTTGCCCTTTGTGCAGTCTGGGGGTTATGAGGACAGCCAGTGGTGGACTGAGGAAGGGGCGCAGTGGCAGGCCTTTGCCAAAGCCTCACACCCCACCTTCTGGGTCGCAGACGGCACCCATTGGACATTGCGCGTCATCGGCGAACAGCGACCCATGCCCTGGAACTGGCCGGTGGAGGTCAATTGCCACGAAGCCCAGGCCTTCTGCGCCTGGAAATCACAGCAGATCGGGCAAGTATTGCGCCTACCTACGGAAGATGAATGGCGAAGGTTGCGGGACTTGAGCGGCATTCCGGACGCAGATCTTTGGGACGAGACGCCCGCCAACATTGGATTGAGCTACGCGGCCTCGCCGTGTCCCGTCGACCAGTTTCGGCACGGAAACTTTTACGATGTATTAGGAAATGTGTGGCAATGGACGGCCTCGCCTATCTATCCCTTCAAGGATTTTACGGTCCACCCCGCCTATGACGATTTCTCCGTCCCGACTTTCGACCAACAACACAACTTGCTGAAAGGGGGGTCTTTCATAAGCCTCGGCAACGAGACGCACACAACCGCCCGTTACGCCTTCCGTCGGCATTTTTTTCAACACGCCGGTTTTCGCTACGTTGAATCCACAAACCCCCTACCGGATGCCCCGGTCTACGAATCCGATAGCGCGGTTTCACAGTACGCGGAATTCCATTATGGGGCCGACTATTTCGGGGTAAAAAACTTTCCGGCCGCTATCGCCGAAATCGCAATTGTGGCCATGAGGGGCCGCCCTTTTCGACGCGCCCTTGACCTCGGCTGCGCGGTCGGACGCACGAGCTTCGAATTGGCGCGTGCAGGTGTCCATGTGACCGGGATCGATTTCTCAGCTCGATTCATCCAGGTCGGTACACGCCTACGGACAAAAGGGCACTATTCCTACACTTTAGCCGACGAGGGCGAGCTCAAAAGCTATCGGACCGCACAACTCCAAGACTTAGGCCTTATCGAAGCGGCCGAACGCGTAGAGTTTTTTCAGGGGGACGCTTGCAATTTGAAGCCTCATTTCAACGGCTACGACTTGGTCGTTGCCGCAAACCTCATTGATCGCCTTTATCACCCACGGCAGTTTTTAGAAGACATTGGCGAACGCATTCTGCCGGGCGGCCTTCTGGTGCTGGCTTCGCCCTACACGTGGCTTACCGAGCACACGGCACGCGAAGAATGGCTAGGCGGATATAAACGTGATGGAGAGACTTGGACGACGTTCGATGCCCTACGTAGCCTACTCCGGGACCGCTTTCGGCTGCTTGAAGGCAGCCCC
>JAJYPQ010000527.1 GCA_021795255.1 Pseudomonadota bacterium | reverse complement strand
CAAAAAGACGCAACAGACACCGGACCGGGATCTCAAGAAGGCCCGGGATCGCATGAAAGAGGTCATACAAAATGAGCAAGCTAAAGTACGAGCCGGTCGCGCACGACCATAAGCGGTTCCTGGAAAAGGCCACGAAGCGGAAGGGGTTTGCGGAAGCCTACGAGGCCCTGGAGACGGAATACGCTCTGGCGCACACCCTACTGGAAGCGCGGCGGCGGGCGGGGCTCACGCAAGAGGCCGTGGCGATTCGGATGGGAACCACCAAGAGCGCCGTTTCGCGGCTGGAGGGGGGAACGAAACACGCGCCGTCCGTCGCATCGCTGAAGCGGTATGCGGAGGCGGTGGGCTGCACGTTGTTTATTTCCCTGGTTCCTCATCCGCAAAACCGATAGGGTTGCGGCCGCGCTTCGGTCTATGTCGTTTGGCAAATACAGCCCGGCAGAGATGCATTCTGATTAGGTGGGCCGATAGACATTCGCGACCCCACTAGCCCCAAACACCGTCGAGCTTATGAGCCGAAAATCAATCGGCTCTTTCAAACACGAGAACAAGGGCAGGCCGCTCCCCAGGGCCACGGGGTGAACCAGCAAGCGGTATTCGTCGATAAGCCCAAGTTTTGCCAGGCTCTGGGCGAATGGGTCCTAACAGACCAACACTTATTGGTCCGTATCATGGTAGATCCTCATGAACAGCTCTGCGGCATGATGTGCCCGCTGTTTCAGGGCGAGATCCGTGGGCCGCCCCACGACACAGAGCAACAGCCCCAGCATCAAGTCTCCCCAGAGCAGCGCCGAGAACCGACTGGCCATCTCCGCCACGTCTCCTTGAACGAGTCCGAACACTCTTGCTTGCGTGAGTAGCCCGCTCAAGGCGTCACGGGCCGTCGCCCTCCCCACGTCTTCCAGTGTGCGAGCGACTTGCGGTGCGCGCTCGGCCTCGGCAATCGCCAGCCGAAAGACCGCCACCACCGTCGGATCTGTGACTTCCCGCAGCAACTGATGCCCGAACCGTTCCAGCGCCTCGGTCAGGGCCTCGCGATCCTGAGGTAGCGGCATGTCCTGCGGCCATCTCAGTCGTGTCGCCCGCTCAGAGATGCAGGCGACGAGCAAATCTTCTTTCTTGCCCACGAAGGCATAGAGATCGCGTTTTGAAACCTTGGCGCGCGTGGCGATTTCCAGTGTGCTCGCCTGCGTGTATCCGCGAAGCGTGAAGACAGCAAAAGCCGCATCGAGAATACGCTGTCGTGCTTCGAAGCCGCTGGCCTGTTGGGGCTTGCCCGATGAACCCGTTGCCACTGTTCCCCTCCCCTTGTTGACGTGGTACCAACTAGTACCGTAGACTTGAGACACCCGGTACCCAATAGTACCTTTCAAAAGGGGCCATGGAAAGGAGGTTTGTCATGTCGCAACAATGCATCTTGGTGACCGGCGCGGCGGGCGGTACGCAGGGCAAGACCGGTAGGCGGGTTGCCGAATTGCTGCTGCGGCGTGGGTGTCCGGTCCGGGCTTTTGTGCGCAGGCAGGACGAACGGTCGGAGTCCCTGAAGCGCCTTGGGGCCGAAGTGTTCGTGGGAGATCTGCTGGACTTCCAGTCTGTGCGGAACGCGAGCGCCGGGGTGAGCGCTGTCTATTTTGCCTATCCTGTGCAGGCCGGCCTGCTGGAGGCTGCTGCGAATATGGCGGTGGCGGCGCGCGATGCCGGTGTCGCGCGCCTCGTCAATCTGATGATGCTCAGTTCTTCCGCGGATGCCCCAACGCCGCGCATGCGCCAGAACTACTGCTGCGAGCAGATCATGGAGTGGGCCGGCATTGGCGCGGTGCATCTCAGGGCCGCCCTGTTCTACGAAAATCTCTATGCCTTGGTGGGCGCGACCGTCGCCCAAGCGGCTGTTGTCCGATTGCCCTGGGGCGATGACACGACGACCGTACCCCTCGTCTCGGCGGAAGACGTGGCGCGCGTTGCCGCGGGACTGCTTCTCGAGCCTGAACTACAGCCCGGTTCCAGCTACCGGATGGTGGGCGCTGCCCCGACGCTGCGAGAGGTCATCGCAACGTTTTCCCGGGTACTGGCCAAGGACATCCGCTATGAAAACCTTTCGGACGAGGAGTGGCGCCAAGTAGCGCTGGACAATGGCGCCAATAACCACGCCGTGGAACACCTTTCGCAGCTCTGGCGTTTCCTGCGAATGAACCCTGGTGCCGCAAGCGGCGGTCGGTTCCGGATCAGCGCCAACACATTCAAGCTATTTGGCAGTGCTGAGCCGCTCACGCTCGAAGAGTTCCTGACCCAGCGCAGAGCGAACGTAGACACGACCGTTAGCGAGATACCCGCATGAACAAGCGCCTGATTTTCCCAGTCAGTATCCTCATGAGCCTTACTGCTTTCGGCATCGTGACCGCGCTCTACCTCGGTCCGGCGCTTAACTCCCTGGCTGGCGTGGAAGCCTTGCAGATACTCGTGACGATTCACACGTATCGCTTCATCGGACTGTCCTTTCTGCTTCCAGGCGTCGTGGCCGACAAGTTGCCGTCTGAGTTTGCCAAGCCGGCAGCTTATGGCGATCTCATCGCGGCCATTCTGGCCGTCATTGCCGTGCTGATGCTTCACGGACATGCGCCTGGCGCAGTGCTTTTCACTTGGATCTTCAACATCTGGGGCACAGTCGACCTCCTGAACGCGATGTTTCGGGGGGTGCGACATATCGGCACCAATCCGAACGGTCCCGGTGCCCTCGGGGCCGCGTTCTTCATCCCGACGGTGATCGTGCCGGCGCTGCTCATCACGCACGGTCTGATATTCTGGCTGCTGCTACGCGGAGTCCGCTGATCGAGTGCTGTGAAACCCTGTCGCCTCAGAACGTCAAACGGTGGAAGGGCACCTTACTGCAGGTGCTGCGATAGTTACACGAGTGTGCCGCATTGTTGTCTGGGGCAAAAACCGATGAACATGGGTTCTTGGGAAACGGAGTCAGGCTCATGACGGCGCCTCGCCAAGCGGTCGAATCGCTGTCGTTAGCTAAAGGCCCCAGAGGGGTCGACACGACGAACAGCGGTTATGGAGCGGATACGAATGAACCATGCCTATCCGGTTGGTTGCCAATCAAGTTTTTTGGTGAGTCCATTTGCCGCTGTACAGCATTTCGTACGTGGGAGCCTTTACGTTGGCAGCCAACCCAAGAACTGAGTTGAATGCTGTCATCGGATAGAAGCGACGATTAAAGCGAAACACAAACTCATTGAGATACGCCTGCAGATGCTTATGACTGACGCCATGATGGGTTCCGA
>JAJYPQ010000057.1 GCA_021795255.1 Pseudomonadota bacterium | reverse complement strand
CTTGGCCCTCTGGCTTGCCGCCAACTGGTGGCGGCTCCACTGGGAACCGCTGCTCGCCCCCGGGACCCCCGTGGGCCTCGACTGGCGCAAGGCCCATGAGATGGAGGCGGCGGGATATGGCTTCGTGTGGCCCCATAGCCTATGGGCCTCGGACGGGGAGGCGATGCATATCTGGGCGGTCGCGGCGCGGACCCAGGATCGCAAGCGCAAGGTCGTGCATTATCTCAAGGGGACCGGGGGGCCCGTGTCCGTGCCCTTGAAGGAGTTCACGGAGGGGGCGGAGGACTTTCTGGCGGCGACCGTGTGGCGGCTCAAGGTCCGCACCCGCCGCTACCCCGACTGCGCGCTGCGCAGGCTTTGGGACGGTCTCTGCGAGGACCGGGGGAGCGTGAAGCGCGCCGAGTGGCGCCGCTTCGAGGCAGAACTCGGCTTTGCGCTCGGCCAGTGCCCGAACGGTCTCATGGAGAAGGCGCTCGCCTTGAAGGACGCCATGGGTCGGGCGGTCTCGGAGCTTTTGCCGGCCTACGGCAAGGCGGCGGGGCTTGCTTTTGCACCCCTCGAGGCCTTGGCAGGCACCCCGGGGGTGGCCGGACGGCCCACGGATCCGCGGTCCCCAGGGCAGAAGACGATCCCGCAGGGTGCCTCCTGGTCGCAGGCGGCGATCACCGCCTGCGAGATCCGGGCGGCGATAGGCGTCATGGACGGAGCCTTGGAGGACAAAGTCCTGTATGAGCTTCTTGGGATCACGAAGGAGGCAGCCAATGCGCCTTCCCTCGGGGCCCACGCCCGCGCCGCAGTCGGCATCCCGGCCCTCCCCGGGGAGTACCGCATCCTGGCGCGGGAGGGGGACAGGCCCAGCCGGCGCTTTGAGTGGGCGCGGCTCTTCGCGGACTTCCTCCTGCCGGAGGAGGCGCGCGGCGCCTGGCTTGCCAGCACCGATCTCATGACCTGGCGTCAGAAGTATCAGAGGGCCTTCGCGGCCGAGCTCCTCTGTCCCATCGAGGCCCTGAAGGGCTATCTGAACGGCAATACCTCGGCCGCCGGTGTCGATCTCGCGGCGCGTGATTTCGGCGTTCCGGTCGATATCGTGGAGGCGGTCCTCGCCTATAACGGCATTCTCTCCTCGCGGGTCCGTTTCGGGGACCCCAAGACCGGCTTCCCCTACTATCAGGGCCGGTCTGCCTCCCAATACGTCTGGCTCCCGGGCGGCAAGGGTGTGGCGACCTTCCGGTAAATGTAACCGAAAGCCTGTTCGGCGCCCCTCATCGCGATTTCAGCACTACGCAGGCGTTAAGGGGGGGTGACAGGATTGCTGTTGGCCGCGTCAGGGCCCGAGAGGACCGTGCGTCAGCGTCGCCGCGGCTTTGCGGCCTCAATAAGATGACGTGACGCTTGGGGTCGACGAAGCGCGGCTTTGCCTCTCGTGGTGGCCACGCTAATCGGTATAGAATACAAGGCCATTGTCGTGTGCGCCGACACGAGGCGCACATGGACGCCCAAAAGGAAATCTCACGAGCCGGGCTCCAACCGGCTCCGTGGCTAAGACGAGAGGCCGGATTTAGGACGCATGAAGACCATCCTTGTGACCGGCGGGGCCGGATTTATTGGATCGAATTTCGTACTGGAGTGGCTCTCCAAGACGGACCGCATCGTAGTCAATCTCGATAAGCTGACCTACGCCGGCAACATCCAGAACCTGGAGAGCGTATCGGGCGATGCCCGGCATGTGTTCGCGCAGGGGGATATCGGAGACAGTGCGCTCGTTGGCGAACTCCTGCGACGCCATCGCCCGGAAGCGATCGTCCACTTCGCCGCCGAGAGTCATGTGGACCGGTCGATCCTGGGCCCCGAGGACTTTGTCGCCACGAACGTCACAGGGACCTTCCGGCTGCTCGAGGCGGCACGGGCGTATTGGTCGGAGCTTTCGGGATCGGAGAAGGAGCGGTTCCGCTTTCTACATGTCTCGACCGACGAGGTCTACGGGTCCTTGGGCCCGCATGACGCCGCCTTCACCGAAACCACGCCCTACGCCCCCAATAGCCCCTATGCAGCCTCCAAGGCGGCCTCCGATCATTTGGCGCGCGCCTATTACCACACCTATGGCCTGCCGGTCCTGACCACAAATTGCTCGAACAATTACGGGCCCTATCAGTTCCCGGAAAAGCTTATCCCGTTGATGTGCCTGAACGCACTGGAAGGGAAGCCCTTGCCCGTGTATGGCGATGGCGCCAACGTGCGCGACTGGCTCTACGTGGGGGATCACTGTGAGGCCATACGGACGGTGCTGGACCATGGGCGCCCCGGCGAGACCTATAACATCGGGGGTGACAGCGAAAAGACCAACCTCGAGGTCATTCATACCGTGTGCGCTATCCTGGACGAGCTGCGGCCGCGTCCCGATTCTGGCCCGCGTGCCTCGCTCATCACTTTCGTCAAGGACAGACCCGGACATGACCGGCGCTACGCGATCGACGCCAGCAAGATCCGCAAGGAACTCGACTGGCGGCCCCGCATGAGTTTCGAGGAGGGGCTGCGCGCAACGGTACAGTGGTATCTCGATCACGACCCGTGGCTTAAGGCCGTGCAGACGGGCGCCTACAGGCAATGGATTGACCGGCAGTACGAGCCAGGTCGGCAAGCCGGTGGGGTGCGTCCGTGAAGGGTATTATTCTGGCCGGGGGATCCGGCACACGGCTCTACCCCGTGACTCAGGTGATCTCGAAGCAGCTCCTCCCGGTCTACGACAAGCCCATGATCTACTATCCCTTGTCGACGCTCATGCTGGCCGGGATCCGCGAGATCCTGGTGATCTCGACGCCACTGGATACACCGCGTTTCACGCAGCTCCTGGGCGACGGGTCGCAGTGGGGCCTTAGTATCCAGTATGCGACGCAAGCGGAGCCCAAGGGTATCGCCGAGGCCTTCATCATCGGCGCAGACTTCCTGGGGCGAGACCCCTGTGCGCTGATCCTCGGGGATAACATCTTCTACGGACATGATCTGGCCCATAGCCTCCAGGCATCCGCGAAGCACACGGAGGGCGCGACCATCCTGGCCTATCCGGTACACGACGCCGAGAGGTATGGCGTGGTGGAGTTCGGGCCAGACCGCAAGGTCGTGTCTCTGGAGGAGAAGCCTCGCCATCCCAAGTCGCGTTATGCCATAACAGGGCTCTACTTTTATGACAATCGCGTGACGGACATCGCCCGCGAACTCATGCCGTCACCCAGAGGCGAATTGGAGATCACGGACGTCAATAAGCAATACCTTAAACAGAATCAACTGGAGGTCATGGTAATGGGCCGCGGCATGGCATGGCTCGATACGGGCACGCACGAGTCCTTGCTTGAGGCGGGACATTTTATCGCCACCATCGAACGTCGCCAGGGGCTCAAGGTGGCCTGCCCCGAGGAGATCGCCTATCGTATGGGCTACGTGAATTCCGCGCAGCTCGAGGCGCTCGCCACCCCCTTGGAGAAAAACGGTTACGGGAAGTACCTCTTGGGTCTGCTTCGGGAGCCTTTGGTGTCATGAAGGTCATTGAGACGGCATTGCCGGATGTTTTGTTGCTGGAGCCGCGAGTCTTCGAAGACGAACGGGGCCATTTCTTCGAGAGCTACAACAAGAAGACACTAAAGGATCTCGGAATCGACTACGACTTCGTGCAGGACAATCACTCGCGATCGAAGAAGGGAGTATTGCGGGGCCTCCATTACCAGATCCAGCAGCCCCAAGGTAAGCTCGTTCGAGTGATCGAGGGTGAGGTATTCGACGTAGCGGTCGATATCCGCAAGAGTTCTCCCACCTTTGGCAAATGGGCGGGGTTCAATCTTTCGGCGCAAAACAAGAGGATCGCATGGATCCCGCCCGGGTTCGCGCATGGGTTTCTGACCCTCTCCGAGGCGGCGGAGTTCCTGTACAAGACCACCGATTACTGGGCCGCCCCGCATGAGCGGTGTATCCGTTGGAACGACCCAAGTCTGGCGATCGCATGGCCGTTGAACGAAGGTCCTATAACGGTTTCGGGAAAGGACAATATGGGTGCGTTGCTGGGAGAGGCGCAGGTGTTTGACTCAGGCCCTTTTTGAGTTTTCGGCAAGAAGGTTGGGTGTGAGAGCCGAGCTCTACCTGTTCGAGGAGCGTATTCGTATAGGGTGAGTAGAGCGTCGCCCTAGCTATCGGGCTTGCGATTGCGGCTTAGGTGTCCGACGGGGCATAACCTTGGGCCGGGCGCTGGATTCGCGAGCCGCCCACGGTGGGCGCGTTCATAATTGATGTAAAAGAGTTCAGGGTGTGTATTCGCGCATTGACCTAGGCCGCGCGATTGTTTATCGATCGGAGTAAGCGTGTTCCGGGCTCGGCTCGCTACGGTCCAGGGTGTCACGGCACGATTTGGAGCTGAATCAGCCGAGTTATTTAGGGCTGAGTTGTGTGTAAAAGGCAGCCTGCATTGATACGGTGTGGCAGCGCTTTGACGGCTTCCTGGCTTGAATAATGCCAAGCGCGACCAGTGTATCCCTCAACCTGATAGCCATGTCTCTGGATATGCGTAAAAAGTCCGTAGCGTGTAGGGCCGCCCTGTTCGCGAAAACCATCACTGAAGGTGCTGGGGCAACAATGTGTCGAGAGTTAGGTCGAACATGAGGTCAAAACATATTCCTTGGTTTTATGGGCGCGAGAAACAGCATGGCCCCAAATGGGTTCGTTATGGGGATGGCCGGGGACGCGATCAAATCAGTTCGCTTGTAAGAACAATCCGCTGTGGTCATTCCAATGCTTTGATCGAGCCGACCCCCGTCCCGTATGTGTACATTAAGGGAGCCGCTACCCAATATGAGACGGTGATGTGGGGAGCAGTAGGCCGCTTTTCCTGTGGTATACGCGATAGAGGCCCCTACCGGAAAGCGCGGATCAGTTATCGATATAGAATGAAAATCTCCCAATGTAGGCTGCGCTCCAGAAGCCATTTTACGCGCGCGTAAAATGGCTGAGCGCGCCAAGTAATATCTGAGCAGCTAGGATAGAATGCCGCATGTGTCATCATATAGCTATCGGCTTTCTGTGGTCTGGTATGTGAGTACCCTATGTGCTGTGGCAGCGGGTCGCTAGGCCGCATCTTCTCCGTCGCCGCTCAGTAAACGGCATTGAACGCGTCCATGTTATGAGGGAGAGATAAACGAGATGCAGTATGAGTGAGCCGTCTGGCGTGCGCAATCTTTACGATAGGGGTCCGATTAGAGAGGATTCCGAGGATAGTCTGGCCAAGATAGCCTGCCGAATTCCAGAGGGGTCCGCGGTGCTCGATATTGGCTGCGGAGTCGGCGCCTTAGGCTGCTGGCTTGCCAAAGGGAAGCAGTGTGTTGTCGACGGGATTGAATCCAACCCACAGTCTGCCGCTATTGCGCGCGGCTGTTATCGAGACGTATGGGAGATCGATGTAGAGTCGGATCAGCTAAATGCCGCGCTGGGGTCACGCCGGTACCACGCTATCGTCTGCGCCGATATTCTGGAGCACCTGAGGGCCCCTGGACAATTTTTGCGCCGCTTAGAGCAGTACTTAGACTCCAACGGTCGGTTGCTTATCTCAGTGCCGAATGTTGGCCATATGGGCGTGATATTGGAGATTTTGTCGGGAGAATTTCTTTATAGGGATGAGGGGCTCTTAGACAGAACGCACCTTCGATTTTTTACAAGGAAGAGCATACTCCGACTTCTATTGGAAAATGGGTATTCTGCAAAGGTCGTAGATCATAATATCGTCGATGTGCAAAGGTCTGAGTTCTCGGCATACAACACCCAGTATCTAAGCGAAGATCTTCTGCGCGAAATCCAGAAGAACCGGGATAATATCGTTTACCAGTTTGTTCTGGAAGCGGTCCCAAAAGAAAAGGGAAATTTATTGCGGGACGCGAGGGTAGCAGGACTCCCGCCGGTAGGGCCAAGGTCGATGCCGACTCTTTACTGGAGAGGCCGCGATCAACAATATGACAAGGAAAGGAGCGTATCGGTTCCAGTCGCTATCGGAAACTATCGTCAAAGAATCCGATTCAATTTCCCAGCCGGCAATGCTCACGAATTGCGTCTCAATATTGCAGATCAGCCGGGTGTAGTAGTTCTTCATAACATGCAGTTACTGGGGCATAGTCATGTTCTGTGGTCCTGGAACGGGGGCCACGGCGCGTTGCTTTCGCAAGAGCATGAAGCCCTGTGGGTTCTGCCGAACAAAGATATCAACGAAGGGGCATACTTGGAAGCAAGGAACCATAACGCGTGGTTTATTGTGCCAGTTTCGGCGGAGGAAGCAACGGTCGGGAACGCTTTAGAGATGGAACTGAGCGTGCCGTCGTTGGGTGACCGAGGGATGGCGTCAGGGATCGAATTACGCGTCGACCGGAGGTGCCGCGACCCGAGGCGCCAAGATGAGGTCATGGATGGCGAGAAGAGCGCGCCGGACCTAGCGCTTGAGATAGAGAAAATGCGGATGTCACGATCCTGGCGTATTACAAAGCCGCTACGAGTGATCGGTGATCTGGTGAAACGGGTTCATTCAAAAAGGAATTGAATGGAAATCTACCTTATATTAGCACGAAAGGCTTCCATGGCGTGACTGCTTGCAATGGCCATAGGCGCGTGGTTTCGGCGTATTGAACGCGCCCAAATGAGGGCATCGAGGAGCTGTTCACCAAGATAGTAGGGGAGCAGTCGTCGATTCAGATTGTGACTCCCAAACGCTCTACTTTGGGTCCGGGCGGGCGACACAGGGTCTGGCGCTTATAACCTGTGCTGCGATAGGCGGGTTCGCGAAGATGCGTAAGGTTGGGTGCGTCACGGAGTAGTACATGCGTGCGGGACTTTCTGGCGGGCGTTTACGATGAGGGTTTCAGGCGGCGTTGGGAAAGTGGCGGAAGTGCGGCCCCGGAGCGGAGCACCCACCTACCCTGAGATCGTTTTTCGACCAAAGCATGGAACGTCGCAGGGAATTTAGCGAGAAAGAGCCAGTGGTAGGCCCTTGGTCGCGCATGGCAAACGAACGGATGGGGAACGCACCCTTTGCTGCGCCCACGAGCCCAAACCATACAAGTGGGGGTGAAAGAAGTATTTATGCGTGACCATATCATCATTAGTGGTGCAACTTATGCCTCTACCGAGCTGCTGGCCCAATACTTGACATACCTTGGTCTGGAGGTGGGTCGATCGGATGGCGAAGCCATGGGTCGCGTGGTGAGCAGAAATATAGCTAGTAGAGAGTGCGGGGAGATGTGCGGTAAACGCCTCCCTTATGTTACCCAGAGCGTGTGGCCGTCGGCTAGGTCGAGAGATCTACTCGCAAAGGACGGCGCCGTCATTAAGGCTGCAATTATACCAATTGGGTCTCTCGAAGAGGCAGCCCTGGGTGGGGTGTCTCCATCCATAGGAGCGTCTAGGTACGAGAAGGAAGCGCATGCGCTCTTGAGTATGCCCGAGAGCGTGCCCGATTCTGATGAAGAGAAGGCGCGCGCAGCCAAATGTTTTTTGCAGCTTGTCATGACACTCACCGACTACCGGATTCCCATATATTTTTTGTCGGTATCGAGTCTTGCGTGCGATAAGGGATACCTATACGAAGTCTTAGGGCCTTTGTTACGGGAGCACGAGATAGACGCAAGGCTTTCCGACGCAGCATTTGCGAGAGCTCTGGAGAGTGCGGTGGGAACGGTCGGTTCGGTGTCCCCAGATTCGCCCCTTTGCGCGAGAAAGCCATCCGAATCACATGGAATCGATACGACCGTAGGCGATGCACATGTGAATTGGGAAGGAAATATGGCGGGGATCAACGATCATGTGGCCGATTTGCAAGAGAAGATGTGCGCAACCGAGGAAAAGTACGAGCAATTGCTTGGGACGCGATCATGGAGGTGGACAAGACTTTGTCGTGTAATCGCGCGACTATGGCGAGGCGAGTGGGGCTCCGTCATGGCTGGCGCCAGGCCACACGTGAGGCGGTGGGGGCGCGCAGTCTATGTTCGCACCCCTCTACCGATGAATATTAAGGCGCGGCTATTAGGTATCGCTTATAGGAACGCCGGCCCGCTCTTCGAAGGGCTTGCGCATTACGAGGCATGGAAGCTATCCACAGCAGGAAGTCCGGTCGACACGTTCAGGTCTGCCGCTCTCACGAATGAGCAGGTTGAGGCGATTCTGGGCTCGTTGAGCTTTGATGTTACAGAGGATCCGGTCGTCTCGATTATCGTACCGACATACGGCAATCTCGGTATGACCGTTAGGTGCCTCGCATCAATAAAGGGGTCGCAGTCAAAGATACCTGTGGAGATTCTCGTCATAGAGGATGCGTCAGGGGACCCCGAGATAGCGAAACTTTCATGTCTGGCCGGGGTACGGTTTGTCGAAAACCCAAAAAATCTCGGGTTTCTTCGATCCTGCAATAGGGCGGCGAAGGAATTTGCACACGGAGAATATCTGTATTTTTTAAATAATGACACGGAGGTGACCGCTGGTTGGCTGGACGCGATGGTAAAGATTTTCGTTGATCATCCAGATTGCGGCATGGTGGGATCAAAATTGCTCTTCCCAAATGGCAGGCTCCAAGAGGCAGGTGGGATCGTATGGCGCGATGGCAGTGCGTGGAACTTCGGCAGGGGAGATGATCCCAAAAAGGGCGCCTATAATTATGTGCGGGAGTCGGATTACTGTTCAGGCGCATCGCTGCTTATCCGGACAACTCTATTTCGCGAACTTGACGGCTTCGATGAGATATATTTGCCCGCTTATTGTGAAGATACCGACCTCGCTTTTCGCGTCCGAGGGGCAGGTCTAAAGGTCTACTACCAACCGATGTCGGTCGTTGTGCATTACGAAGGTATGTCGCACGGAACGGATGTTTCGCGAGGCATAAAGGCCTACCAGGTCGAAAATCAGCGGAAATTCCAGAAGAGATGGAATCGCGTACTCGATGCGTCGCATTACGATAATGGAAGCAATATATTCCATGCGCGCGATCGGTCGGCGGGGAAAGCCACTATTGTAGTTGTGGACCATTATATCCCAACACCGGACAAGGATGCGGGATCGCGGGCGATGATGCACCTGATGAGAGTTTTGGTGGAACTGGATATGAATGTTAAGTTCTGGCCGCATAATGGGTGGTACGATCCAAGCTACGGCCCAGCCCTCGAGCAGATGGGGGTGGAGCTATATTGGGGCGATGGGCAGGAAGGTGGGTTTGAGCGCTGGCTGCGAAACTATGGGCGTTATGTGAAGTTTGTTTTACTGAGCAGGCCTGATGTCGCTATACATTACATTAAGACTATCCGTAGATATAGCAGTGCGCGCATTTTGTATTACGGTCATGACGTGCATCATTTGCGATTAGAGCAGCAAGCTAGGGCGACGCAGGGTAGCAATCACGTCCGGAGGGAACAAGCCCGCATAAAGGGGGTGGAGGAGAGAATTTGGCGTGAAGTGGATGTCACATACTACCTTTCGGATTCCGAAGTCGAATATGTCCGCGAAAGGTTAGGCGCGGATGATGCCAAAAAGCGTGTGAGGGGTCTGCCAATTTTTGGATTTGAGCACTTTCCGAGCGCCCCCGGAGCAAATCTTGCGGAGAGGCGCGATATTCTGTTTGTTGCGGGTTTTGGACACCCACCGAACGTGGACGCCGCCCTCTGGTTTGCAACCAGCGTTATGCCGCTAGTATTGAAGGAGTGCCCAGATACGCATTTGTACCTAGTGGGCTCGAAACCTACGCAAGAAGTGCTGGCGTTACGCCGGCACCGTATATCCGTAACTGGCTATGTCCCGGATGAGGTGCTTGCCACATTTTACGGGAGTGCTCGGGTGGCCGTAGCACCTTTAAGGTTCGGGGCTGGCGTTAAAGGGAAGGTGGTGGAGGCTATGCGATACGGGGTTCCGATCGTCACTACTGCTGTAGGGCTGCAGGGGTTGGGTGGGCTTGCCGATATTGTACCTACTGTAGATGGTGCGGCGGAATTTGCGCATGAGGTTGTACGCTTTTTGAAGGACGACTCGTATTGGCATGACGTCAGTGCCCGGGTACAGGATTATGCGCGGCGGCATTTCTCGCTATCGGCGTTGAGCGAGGCGATAGCTTCAGATGTGCAGGCTGGAGGGAAAGCTTAACTGGGGTGACTTTTCAGAGGGGCGCGGGTGCCTCGTGAAGGAGGCTTGGATCAAATTCATTCCTTTGTATAAGCAGTTATTGTACAATGAAGTAACACGCGATAGGGCGAGATTCGTGGGTGGCTGTAGCCTTAAGAACCAGTGCCTCTGTGGCCGCACTGGCGTGTGGCGCAATGCGCATACTGGCGTTCTTCTGGGGTGGGTCTCTGGTGTCTACAGCGTGCCGCCGTTTTCAGTAAAGACAGGGGGCGCAATACTATGGGGTTACACGCGGTTTCTTTGTAATAGGTCGCCGGATAAAACTGGGGCATCATTCCCTTAAGGGTCAGGATGTTGTGTGCGCGTAGGCAGTCCACATGCGCTTTCTGATTTGCCGCGAAGGCAGAAATGGAGCTTGTTTGTCTTTGTTGGATAGATTGTCCTGGGGCTCGTACCGCCGGCTTCTCGCGTTTGCGGTCGTCGGTACTATCGGTTTTCTCGTCGATGCCGGTATCGTGTTCGGACTTACGGGCTTGGGCATGAGTCCGTTCGTGGCCCAGGCCATCGCGTTCGCCGCCGCGGTCACCGTCACCTGGTTTGGTAACCGCTCCTGGACTTTCCGGGACAATGTCGGGCGCTTCGGTCTTAAGGAAGAATGGCTGCGCTACGTCTCCGCGAATGCCGTGGGGTGGTGTGTCAATAATGGAGTCTATGGCGGACTTGTCCTGGCCGCGCCGTTTGCGTTGCGTAACCCCGTGTGGGCAGTGGCAGCGGGATCGCTCGCCGGCCTCGTCTTCAACTACACCGCGGCCCGCCGCCTGGTGTTCTCGTGACGACAGGGAACCCGTCGCTAGACCCCCCGCCCGTCTTGTCTTTCGTGGTGCCTTGCTATAACGAAGAAAACAATATCCGCGCCCTCTATGACCGAATACTGGCGGTCATGGGCTCCTGTCCGGAGACCTGGGAGTGTGTCTGCGTGAACGATGGGAGCCGCGACGGGACGCTGGCTGTCCTCGCAGCCCTGCAAGATGAGGACCCTCGCGTGCGGGTCATTGATCTATCCCGCAATTTCGGCAAGGAGGCGGCGCTCACTGCGGGGCTCGATCACGCCCGGGGCGAGGCTGCGATCCCTTTGGACGCGGACCTGCAGGATCCGCCGGAACTTATCCCGGAACTCGTCGCCCGCTGGCGAGCCGGTTACGACGTGGTGAACGCGGTCAGGCTCTCGCGCGAAGGCGAGAGCCTCCTGAAGCGCGCGAGCGCCCACGCCTTCTATCGGGTCTTCAACCGGATCAGCAAGGTCCCGATCCCTGAGGACACGGGCGATTTCCGGCTCTTGAGCCGCCCGGTCCTGGATGCCCTGCGGCAGCTGCCCGAACGCCGCCGGTTCATGAAAGGGCTCTTTGCCTGGGTCGGATTTCGGACCACGTTCGTCAGCTATCACAGGGCCCCCCGGCAGGCTGGACAGACGACCTGGAGCTATGTTCGCCTCTGGCGCTTTGCCCTCGACGGCATCCTCTCATTTAGTGATGCGCCGCTACGCGTCGCCTCCTATCTCGGACTTGGAGTCTCCGTGCTGTCCTTTCTCTACGCCCTCGACCTCTTGGTCCAGACCCTGCTCTTCGGAAACCCCGTCAAGGGCTACCCTTCCCTTATGGTGGCGATCCTGTTCCTGGGCGGTGTCCAACTGCTGGCTCTAGGGATCATTGGCGAATACCTGGGGCGGGTCTATGACGAGGGCAAAGGGCGGCCGGTGTATGTTATAAGGAAAATGGTCCAGAGAAGCAACGTCGATCTCTGACAGAACCAGTTGTAGTGCCCCGACGTTCTTCGGAGATCTGTCGTAATGCTATACGGGCCATCTTGTGAGCGGTACTGATCCCACTTGCCGCGCGTTGCAATATTTCAGAGAGAAACAGCTCAGCCTGGATGGATGTGACATGCTCGACGGAACACACAAAACCAGCGTTAGCCGTCAGAACAATAGCGCCACGCTAGATATTCTACTCGTAGTGGCCATAGCACTGACCTTCCTGGATGTTGTCAAGCAAGGTTTTGTGGGAGATGACTGGTTTTGGTTGTATAACGCGAAATTCACAATGAGTCATTTGCCGGGGTGGGAGTCCGCCTTCCAGCACGCAAATGGATCAGGCCAATACCGGCCACTTACCCAAAACGTATTCTTCTGGCTTGTCTTTCATGCTTTTGGTCTGTACGCGCCAGCCTATCATATTGTGATACTGGTCGTGTTTTCACTAAGCGCGCTCACCCTTTTTCGAATAGTAACCCACTTAGTTAAAAACAGGGCAACCGCATTGGGTGCCACGATATTGTTTGCGGTTTCGCCACTTCACTACAGTGGATTGTCGTGGGTATCGGCTTTCTCGGAAACGGGTGCTATTTTTTGTTTTATTCTGACACTTTACTTTTTAATTGTTAAGAGATCGTGGGCTGGATACATAGCCTATATTGCCTGTTTATTATCTAACGAGACCGCATCTGTAGTACCCGCCGTTGCCTTCCTTTACTACAAGATATATGAGCACGACACGATTGTGGAGTCTACTCGTAAGACTTTGGGATACTGGGCGGTATTTGCGCTTTACATGATGTTAAGGGTGACTGTCTTAGGGTTGCACCCGGGTGGGGCATTCGAGATCGGTGATAAGTTTGGTGCTACGGTATTACACGTTATGGGTGCCGTTGTGCATGTAATTGGTGTGGCGCCAACTATCTATAACGTTACGCATGCGAATGGAGCAGAAGGCGTTGCGATATGGCTTGTGGGGTGCCTTTATTTAGGCACCTTCGCGTTTCTATTGATCGCGATAATGTGGAGGTCCATAGGGGATAGAGCGGTACGGGAGTTGGTGTTGTTCGGCGTCTCAGTGTTTATAGTTGGGATGCTCCCGGAACTGACGTTTTCACAGCATGATTGGGCTTTATACAATCTTGGTATTCCGGACATCGGTATTGCGTTCATCGTGGCGAGTCTAGGGGTCAGCAGCGTGTCCGCAGAAACGGGGAATCGGGGAAGGGGATGTGTGATTGTCGCGGCGGGGCTGTTTTTTCTGTTTAGTGTTGTTCAGATATGGGGTCCTGGGGGCTTAAACGATGTTCAAGGGTTAAATGTCTCAGGGCGGCAGGTGTCTTTGCTATACAAGCACGTATCTGCGGAGATAAAGAAAATGGGTGCACATCAGAGGCCTATTACGCTGCGTATTGCTGGAGATAGGAACAGGCAGACGTCATGGATGGTGGCCAGCCCCTTTGGGCTTGATGTTCTAACCGGAAGGCGATCTGGGAGTCGTGTATGTTATTCTCGTACTTGCCGGGCAGATATTACCGTTCATTGGAACTCTAGAGAGAAAAGGTTTCAGTGGGCTCGGGAGAAGCCAGCGGCATAGATGATATGGGGTACGGTAAATGGGCGAAGGGGAGCGGAGGCCTGTTATAGAATGAGGGGAAAGGAACAAGAAAGATTGGGAGATTGGCGTCGGAATATGCAGTTTGTCTGAGGCACCGGTGTCTTTAAGATGGTTTATATTTATGGTTTATATTTAGGGAAGAGGCTGTAGCAGCAAAAACAGTGGCTGGAAACGCAAGCGGCGTTATCCCGAAGGAGATAGCCTCCCCGGAATCATTCTATCCCTAGAGAGGCATAGGCGGTCTGGAGGGTGTTACGTAGTCTGTTTGTCATGCCTTAAGCCCTTGCATAAGGAGTGGCAATGACAGACAGAAAGAAGATGCCCGAGACCCCGATGCTCGACAAGCTCGAGGGGGGACCTTGGCCCAGTTTTGTAACGGGTTTGAAGCGGCTCGCCAAAGACGAGTCCAAGCCCTATGCCCCCGTGATGAAGGATCTGCTGGGTCAGCTTGAGCATTCCTACGAGACCCGGAAGGGATACTGGAAGGGCGGCACGGTGGGGGTCATAGGCTACGGCGGAGGCGTGATCCCGCGCTTCTCCGAGGTGGCCGACAAGTACCCGGCATCCGCCGAGTTCCATACCCTGCGCATCATGCCGGCCCCCGGCATGCACTACACCACCGACGTATTGCGCAAGATGTGCGACGTCTGGGAGGAGTACGGCTCGGGGCTCATCGCCCTGCACGGGCAGAGCGGGGACATCATGT
>JAJYPQ010000526.1 GCA_021795255.1 Pseudomonadota bacterium | reverse complement strand
CATCTCAATAGCTTTGATCTCTTGGGGCGTTATCGGTTCTAACGATCGCCAGAGGGCTACGGGTTCGCCAGGGGGCGGACCCGTGGCCTGTGCCTGACTCCCCGAGCGACGCGCTGGCCTCTTGCCGTCATCTGCGGGACGCGGGGCCCACTGATTCCCATCGTTCCGCAAGACCCCGATCTCTTTTGGCCCGAGAGATCGCCATAAGAACATACAACCCTCCCAGGGCCGCCAAGTGGCGGGCTTCTGCCTCACGGCCGAGGCCGTCCTATATTCAAGGTCGTCCCATACTTAGGTACCAACTTCCTATGGACCCATTCGTTTTGCAAAGCCAGAAACTTACATTGGTCGTAGAGCACGATTGCACGTATCTATCTGGCCTTGTGGCGAGCATAAATAATTTGCGGGGACCATGAGGGAACGAGTGGGCTCCGCAACCGATTACACGTAAACCGGTGATTCCGCTCGGAGGATACCAAGGGCCCGCGTGCTCTGAACCGGCGTATATACGGGCCGAAGGCAGCCGCTCGTCAAAAGGCAAAGGCAGGACTGCTAGGCGATTATTCCAAGGCCCATTCACGCGGTGACAGGGTGCGAGGTGGGCTAGCGCGTGGCGGACCAAGTGGTCAGACGAGGTGTGCGTCGATTCGAGCTACTGGCTGGGCATGCGATTTTGTAGTCGCCGAAGAGGGGCTCTACCGCAACGAAGTTATGCGGCGAGCAAGATCACAAGCTTGAGATCCGTGCTCGTCGCCGGTATCAAGGTTGTCTGCTCGAACGTGATCGTTCCCCGTGTCGGGTGCTGAAAGGTCCGGTAGCCGCCTTCGCGTTCCACCACGTCTTGAGATGCCCAAAGGGCCGTGAAGTCTGGGCTTGCCGCACGCAGATCGGCCACCATCCGTTCGAGAGCGGGATCACTCAGACGCGAACCGGCGTCGGCCCGAAACTCCGCCACGAGGCGCCGCGCCCGTTTGTCCCACTCGGAAATAAGCTCGCGCGCGCTCGGTGACAGAAAAAGGTACTCAAGCAAAGAGGGTCCTACGACCCCTTGATCGCCACTTCCATCAAGCCACCCCACGAAGAGTTCGCTCGCTTCCGTGTTCCAGGCGACTGCCCGCCAGTACCGATCGAGGATATAGGCCGGCGTTGTCAGGGTGTGGACGATCCGCGCCACGGCGTGCGACGGTAAGGCGTGTGTGCCTTTCGCTTCGGGATCCGGTCTTTCTGCCAAACTGAAAAGATAGGAGCGTTCCGCAACAGAAAGCTGCAAGACTCGGCTTAAGCGATCGAGAACAGCAGCCGAGGGTTTGACCGGGCGGCCCTGCTCGATCCATGTAAGCCATGTGGTGCTAAGACCACAAAGCTGGGCCAGTTCCTCGCGCCGCAGGCCTTGGGTGCGACGTCGGCCATGCACGGCAAGCCCCGCTTCTGTGGGGCTGATCTTTTCGCGGTGGGCCCGAATGAAGGCGCCAAGGGCCGACGATTTGGTGGTCACTGCGACTCCTAGGGCCCGTTGGCCGACCGACAATGGCAGCAGTTATCCTAGTATAAATGCTCATATTGTACCAGTTAAAAACCGCGTATAGGATCGCGTCTTCGTCCCTTCTTTCGGAGACATCCCATGAAACCACCGTCCCTTGCCGCCCAGCAGTTTGGGGCTACCGCCAAGAGTTACCTTGAAAGCCCCGTTCATGCCCGGGGGGCCGACCTTGATCGGCTCCGAGATCTTGCCGAAAAGGCCCGCCCGGCGTCGGTCTTGGATCTCGGCTGTGGCGCCGGGCATGCGAGTTTCGCCATAGCACCTTCTGCCGCAAAGATTATTGCCTACGATGTCTCGGCACCGATGGTCGCTATCGTGGCCGAGGAGGCTGCCCGTCGCGGCCTCACGTCTCTTAGCGCCCAAGAAGGGGCGGTAGAAGAACTTCCCTTTGAGGATCGGCGGTTTGACTGGGTTGTGACGCGTCTCTCGGCCCATCACTGGAGCGATGTCCGAAAAGCGCTCCGGGAAGCGCGACGAGTCTTAAAGGACACTGGGACCCTCACGATCATAGATGTCATAGCGCCGGAAGAGCCGTTATTCGACACTATTCTTCAAAGCGTCGAAATCCTCCGTGATGCCTCTCACGTCCGCAATTATCGCGTATCCGAATGGCAGACCCTGCTCACTACCGCCGGATTTCGGATTACAGAGAGAGAAGTATGGAAAATTCCCATTATGTTCCAGTCGTGGATCACGCGCATGAACACTCCGGAATCGAGAGCCGTGGCCGTGCGCAGTATTTTTACGGAAGCGCCGACCGAGGCCAGGGATTATTTCGCGGTGCAGGATGATTACTCCTTTGAGATCGACGCCGCGTGGATGTCGGCGCGCCCCGACTCATGAGGTTTGTCGAGCCTTGCTTGCGCGTAGAGGAGAGGCGGGATCTTGGCGACTCCTTCCGATGGTCGGCGATTTGTTGGGGCTTAAGCCTAAGGCACACAAAAAGGCCCTGTGGCTGCGTCCGTCAAGTTGTGCAAATTCCTTCCTGGTATGAGGGATGTTTTCATCAGGTCGCCCACAGCCGTTCGCGGCGCTGTTCTTTCAAGAGATCCATGTTGAGGGTGCGATTGTCCTCACGCCACGCTTCATGCGTCTCGAATAGAGGGCCCGGGTGAGGCGCAAACCGGACTCGACGTGAGGGAAGATCCGCGCCACCAGGGCGCGGCGCTTGATCTCTTCGTTTAAGCGCTTCAGCATGTTCGTGCTCTTCAGGTGCTTGTGGTGGGCCCGAGGGAGACGGTAAAAAGGTCAACGTCTCGCCGCTAGGGCCCATGCCCCGATGGTGGAGCCTCGGAGGCCGGGAAGCCGTCGCTTCACCTTATCCACTAGGTGTCGTGAAGGTGGCGCTCAGGGGCCGAGCGGGTAATGACACGCGACTTCGTGACCCAAAGACAGGCTTGTCAAAGTCGGCGATTCCCGTTGGCACCGAGGCTTGGCCACAGGGCAGCGAGCCTGAAAGACGCAACCTTCGTCAGAAGGCGCTATAGCTCGGTGCGCAGGGGCGACACTCCTTGTCTCACTACGATTTTTGCGTACCAAGGACGGGAGCGCCGAGAGTAGGGCCGCCGAATAGGGATGTGCGGGGCGCGTAGTCAGCCTTTCCGTGGACGCCATTTCGACCATATGGCCGAGATAGAGTACCGCAACGCGTCGGCTGAGATAGGACACGGCCGCCAAGTCATGGCTGATAAAGATAAGTCCCTGCCCCGATTGTTTCTGGACGGCGCGCAGGAGATTCAATATCCGCGC
>JAJYPQ010000525.1 GCA_021795255.1 Pseudomonadota bacterium | reverse complement strand
GGTCGCTTGGTTCGAGGCCGAAGGCCGCGTCGGGAATACCGCGTCGGTGCGGGGCAGGACGTAATGGGATTTCCGGCCCTCTGGGCCCCGTTCGGGCTCGCGGCCTTGGCGGCGGCGGTCTTACTGGCCCAACTTGTGGCCCTAAAGTCCTGGCCGCGGCCGGACCTGTCGGCTCGCGCGCTGCCTCCGATGTCGGTTTTAAAACCGCTGTGTGGCGAGGAGCCGTGGTTGTACGAGGGCCTGCGATCCTTTTTTTGCCAGGACTATCCCGCATATCAACTGGTGTTCGGGGTGCGCGAGGCCACGGACCCGGCTATTGCCGTAGTCCGGCGATTACAGGCCGAGTTTCCGGAGCGCGATGTTGTGTTGGTGGTCGACCCGCGGCTCATCGGCGCCAACGCTAAGGTCAGCAATTTGGCCAATATGATGACGCATGTGCGTTACGATATCCTGGTCCTGGCGGATGCCGATATCCATGTGGGAGGAGACTATCTCAAGGCTTTGGCGGGCCCGGTCCAGGAGCCGGGGGTCGGGGTCGTGACCTGCCTTTACCGGGGTCGGCCGGTCGCTACGCTCTGGGCGCGCCTTGGGGCCTTGTTTATTCAGGACTGGTTTGTGCCCCAGGTGTTGTTGGCCCATGCGCTGGGCTCCTCGGACTTCGCCTTCGGCGCGACGATAGCCCTTCGCCGCGAGGTCTTGGACGCGGTGGGTGGGTTTGAGGCCATCGCCTCGCATCTGGCCGATGACTACGAACTTGGCGCGCGTAGCCGCGCGCTCGGGTTTCGGACCATACTTTCGCCTTATTTTGTAGAGACCACCGTAAACGAGGTGCGATTTCGCGATCTCATTTGGCATCAGTTGCGCTGGCTGCGCACGATTCGAGTGGTCAATCCTTGGGGGTATACCTTTTCGGTCGTGACGTTCGGATTGCCCTTGGCGGCTGTGGCGGCTGCGTGGGCCCGTCAAGAATGGGTGTCGGCCCTCGCGCTCCTGGCCTTGCTGCTGCGGCTCATGCTACATTTCCGAGTCTGTAGGCGCCTTCGGACAAGGTCCCGGGCGGCCCTCATTCCTCTAGCGGATACTTTACTGTGCGTGCTCTGGGGGCTAGGGCTTTTGGGTCAGAGCGTGAGGTGGCGTGGCCAGGCGCTTTTAGTGCGTGCGAATGGGAGCATAAAAGCCAATCGGGAGTAAGGACTATGATGAAAACCCTTTTTCTTCACCCCCCTTCCTATGAAGGATTCGATGGGGGCGCCGGATCGCGGTACCAGGCCAAGCGCGAAGTCCGCTCCTTTTGGTATCCGACTTGGCTCGCGCAGCCGGCGGCCCTGGTCCCCGGGAGCAAACTGATAGACGCCCCGGCGGCGGGTCTTAGCCTCGAGCAGGTCTTGCCGATGGCGCAGGGATATGAGCTTGCCGTGTTGCATACGAGTTCACCCTCGTTTCCCTATGACGTAAAGGTGGCGGAAGCGCTGAAGAAGGCCTATCCCGACATGAAGATCGGGCTTGTGGGCGCGAAGGTCGCGGTGGCCCCTGAGGAGTCGTTGACGGCCTCCCCGGCGATCGATTTCGTGGCGCGCGAGGATTTCGACTTCACCATCAAGGAGGTCGCCGAAGGGCGGCCTTATGCGGAGATCGACGGGCTTACGTTCCGCGGGGAGAGGGGGGAGGTGGTGAATACCCCCCATAGGGCCCCGATTGAGGATATGGATCAGCTCCCGTTTGTGACCGAGGTCTATAAGCGGGACCTGCGCATCGAGGACTACTTTATCGGCTATCTCAAGCATCCGTATGTGTCTTTCTATACCGGACGTGGCTGTAAATCGCGCTGCACGTTTTGTCTTTGGCCGCAGACGGTGGGCGGCCATCGCTATCTCGTGCGCAGCGCCGAGCATGTCGTAGAGGAAGTGAAGCTGATTCAGCGCTATTTTCCGCAGGTCGCGGAGGTATTCTTCGACGACGACACCTTTACGGATAATGCCCCACGCGCCGAGGAGATTGCGCGTCAGTTAGGGAAGCTCGGCGTCACATGGTCTTGCAATGCTAAGGCCAATGTCCGTTACGAGACCTTGAAGATTATGCGCGAGAACGGCTTGCGCCTGCTTTTGGTCGGTTATGAATCGGGCAACCAAAAGATCCTGAATAACGTCAAAAAGGGCGTCCGTCTCGACGTCGCGCGGCGTTTTGCCAAGGATTGTCACAGCCTGGGCATCACCGTACACGGGACCTTTATCCTCGGATTGCCGGGCGAGACCCGCGAGACGATCGAAGAGACCATCCGGTTCGCCAAAGAGATCAATCCGCATACGGTGCAAGTGTCGCTTGCGGCCCCTTACCCGGGGACCTTTCTCTATAAGCAGGCTATCGAGAATGGTTGGCTGCAGGCCGAGGACAGCGACCATTTGGTGAATGACCGCGGGGTCCAGATGAGCGCCCTCAGCTATCCCCACCTAAATCACACCGAAATTTACGATTCCGTGGAGACATTTTATAAGCAGTTCTACTTCCGCTCGGGCAAAGTGGCGGAGATGGTGGGGGAGATGATCAAAAGCCCCCAGATGATGGGCCGTCGCCTGCGAGAAGGCGTGGAGTTCTTGCGGTTTTTTAGGCAGCGCTAGGTCCGCATGTGCCGCGCCGGGTCATAGTCACCGCCGACGATTTCGGTTTGTCTTGGGCGGTTAACGAGGCGATAGAGAAGGCGTCGCGTTTTGGGATATTGACGTGCGCGAGTTTGATGATGGGCGAGGATGCCACCGCCGACGCCGTGCGGCGTGCGCGCGAGCTCCCATCGTTGCGCGTGGGTCTGCATGTGGTGGTGGTCGCGGGGCGCCCGGTGCTTCCGGCGAACCGGATTCCGGGCCTTGTGGATGATCGTGGGCGCCTGGACGGGCGCCTTGTGCGTGCCGGGTTCCGGTTTTTCTTTAGCCGATCGATTGTCCGGCAGCTGGAGGCGGAGATTCATGCCCAGTTTACGGCCTTTGCGAACACCGGCCTTGCTCTCGACCACGTCAATGCCCACAAACACATGCATCTCCACCCTACGGTCCTGAGCCTGATCTTAAAGATTGGGAGCGAGTACGGTATGCGCGCGGTGCGCCTGCCTTATGAGCCCCCGGTAGGCCGATCCTCCGCGGGCCTTGCGGCGCGGCTTTCGAGCGTTGTCGTGACCCGCCCGTGGGCTGCGCTGATGCGTCGGCGGCTGAGACGTGCCCATGTCCGATACAACGACAGCGTCTTGGGGCTCGGAGCCTCGGGGGCTATGGACGAGGAGACAGTATTGGGCCTTCTGCAAAACC
>JAJYPQ010000524.1 GCA_021795255.1 Pseudomonadota bacterium | reverse complement strand
GCCGGCGTGCCAAGCCCGGGACGCGAACGGCACGAATTGGACGACCTCGCCGGAGCGTCGGACAAAGAGGTGGGCGGAGACCCGCACCCCCTTCAGATCGCTGTAGCTTGGATGATCCTCGAGGGCCAACTGATTCGTAAAGAGCCGCTCCACGTCCGGGCCCCCATAGATACCCGCCGGCAGGCTGATAGAATGAATAATCAGAACCTCGATCTCGGCGCCTGGCGGGCGCGCATCGCAATGGGGGGACAAGACCCGTCGGGCCCCGGTCAACCACCCCTGCTCATCCACTGCCCACGGCCTCGCCATCACCTCTTCCCACCTCTTCCTCCGAGACGTCCCGCCCTATTGTAGTGCCCTAAAGCCTTGGGCGATAGGCGTCTTGGCGCAAGCGCCGACAGCCGTGGTCAGGGCCGCCTCTTACGAGACCAAACGCCCTAGGAGCCACACTCGAGCGCGCCCGATCCCCCCGCTGTCATCACGCCCGCACGCAGGACTTCACGCAACACCTGCAAAAAACTTTCACCCGAGCGACTCGGAGGGTTTTGGTAGATGACCGAAAGCTCTTGGACAATGGCCGGCGCCAGCGCCCGGGAAGAGAGGTCAGAAGGTGTGGGCGCGAGCGCCGAAACAAAACCCACCCCCAATCCGCAACGCACCGCCTCGCGCACTGCGGCGGAACCGCTGAACTCATAACGGACCTCGGGGTCGATACCGAGATCGTGAAACGCCGCGGCGACCCGCTCGCGGGTCCCCGATCCCGGCTCGCGCCACACGACCGGTACAGACACGAGCTCCGAGAGCCCCACGGGCTCGTGCTCTGGCCTTTGATTGAGCGGATGGTCGGTCGTCAAGAGCAAGCGGATATCGGTTTGAACCAGACCCTCGACAATCAGACCCACATCGCGCGTCGGTACCAAGGCGTCTTCAACAAACACGAGGTCGGCCATATCGACGCGGCGGCGGGCCTCCTCGGAGTTACCCGACTGCAGCCGGACGGTGATCGCGGGATGGCGTTTTTGAAAAAGCGCGATCGCGCGCAGCAGCAGAAATTCGGCATTGGTTTGGCTTGCCGCCAGCATCAGGCTGCCCTGCATGAGCCCCCCGATATCGGTCCGCAAGGCCTCGACGTCCGCGAGCACGGCATCGAGCTGCAGGGCCAGGCGCAGCAGTTGCTTACCAAGCGGCGTTGGCGTAATGCCGCGGCCATGGCGCCGATAGAGCGGTTCCCCGAGCCACTCCTGGAGGCGCTTTAACTGATTAGAGACCGCCGGTTGGGTCAGATTTAAAGCAGCGGCCGCGGCGTTAATACTCCCGATACGCGCCACTACGGCCCACGTCGAAAGGAGTTGGGGGTCAAGCCTTGCCATAGTCACGCCGTGTCGGTGCCGCGAAACGCGGGCTGGCCGCCACTTTACACCGACAGCGCGCCCCAGGGCCAGACAGGAAGCGAGCCGCAAGGGCCCACCACTCATGCGCCTAGCGTTTCCGGCTCTTGGCCTTTAGGATACCGTCTGTTCCAGCACAACGGACACCCAGGGACGCCTTCGCGCCTGGGGAGATCCTAGGGAACGATTGGCAGGGAGATGCCACTCACAGCGGAGCAATCAGGTCGAGAGGTGGCATGGAACCGTTTTTTCTTGGGCTCATCATCGGCGTCGTGACGTCGGCGCCGATCGGGCCCGTGGGTTTACTGACAATCCAGAGAACGCTCACCCAGGGGCGCTTCGCCGGCATATTAAGCGGCGCGGGCGCGGCCACGTCCGACGCCTTCTACGGCGCGCTGGCGGGTTTGAGCTTAAGCGTGGTCTCAAGCTTTCTCGCCAGCGCCCGCTTTTGGATCCACATCGGGGCCGGGGTTTTGTGCCTGTGGTTCGGGGGCCGGGCGATTTTTTTTCGGCCCCTGCGCCATGCCGCGACCCATAGCTACAGTGGCCGCGGCCTGCTGTGGAACTACGCGTCGGCGGCCCTCCTGACGCTCGCCAATCCCTTGACGATCTTGTTTTTTATCGTCGTGTTTACGACCCTGCGATTAGACCACCCCAACTTCACGCGGCTCTTATCGACAGTCGCCGGAATCTTCGTCGGCTGCCTCCTGTGGTGGACGATACTGACTCTCGTGACAGCGCGACTCCATACCCGCCTGCATTCCCGGACCCTGATCATGATCAATCGCATCTCCGCTGTTTTCATACTGGCGCTGGGCGTAATCGCCCTAGTCAGCGCAGGCCATACGCACCTTAAGACCCCCCTGACCCACGCGGCCGGGGCTTACCTGAAGCCCCGATCCCCCGCCCGCCTGTGAGATCCGCGTTTCGGCCAGAACCGCGCCGACCCCCGAGACCGGCCGCGGGCCTGGGCATCCCCAACCTTAGAGAGGCGCGGGTCGGGGCGTCCCGCGTAAGCGGCCCAGACCACGGCAAGACACACGACAAAGGCCTACGGGGCGGTTATCCTTAAAGGCATGACGCCGACCCGAAGCCCCGAGACCCCGCGGGCCGCGAACGATGCCGCAAAGCGGGCTCGCTTGCGTCTCGCCCAGGGCCTTGCTCTCGGCCTTTTGCTGGCCGCCGGACTCCTCTACATAGCAGCGCGCGCCTTGGTCGCGGATTACCCGGCGCTGCGCTACCTCGCGGCCTTCAGCCAAGCGGCCATGGTCGGCGCGCTGGCCGACTGGTTTGCCGTGGTGGCGCTTTTTCGTCACCCCTTGGGCATCAAGCTGCCGCACACAGCGATCATTCCCAGCAATAAAACCCGTATCGCCAACAACCTCGGGGAGTTTATTCAGAGCCGTTTTCTCGCAACCGACAAGGTGCTCGAGGGGATCCGCAAATGGGGCCCCGGGCGGCGTGTGACGCGCTGGATAGCGCGCCCGGAAAACCTGGATCGCACGCTCGATTTTGTGCGCCACAGCGCGGGCCGCGGCGTCGTTCTGCTCGACCATCCCCAGGTAAAAAGAGTGGTGAAAGATCTGGTCCGGACCCAACTTGCGGACCTTGACGGCAGCACGCTGGCCGCCCAGATATTGCTGATGCTGAGCGCGAATCGGCGCCACCAGTGGCTGCTCGATGAGGCCTTGACCCAACTCAACCTGTTTCTTCAGCACGACGACGTACGCGCGGAACTGGTGCACGCCATCGCTCGCCATATGGAATTCGTGCCCTCGACCTTGCATCTAGACGAACGCCTGGGGCGGATCATTTTGCAACGTCTCTATGACGCCCTGCAGACGCAGCTCCAGGCGGTCCGCGACGACCACGATCACGTCCTGCGCCAACGCTTTGACGAGGTCGTC
>JAJYPQ010000523.1 GCA_021795255.1 Pseudomonadota bacterium | reverse complement strand
AAAGACTCCAACCTCCGCAATATGGCCAGCAATGCCCAACGTCTGCTTATAGCATTCCGCCAAAGAAATAAATCGCGCTAGCGTCTTTGCATCGGAAAAACAGGGGAAGTGATCGTAAAAATCCGCAGGGTCATACCCCATGCGTTGAATTTTATCCCGGGCCGGCTGCGACAGCACTGTTAGGGGAGAGTCTTTCGTTAATTCGAATTGATATTGTTCATCTTTACCCATCATAATGCATATTTTCCTCTCTGATCATCGTTTGCTACCGACCAAACGGATGGAACCATCCCTGCTATACCCAAGAACACACCACAAAACAGCAAGATTCCCAAAATAACACGAGCAGGACGCTTACGCCACCTTCTACACCACTGCCCCTTCCCCGGTCCCCCCGGCACCCGGTTCGAAGAATACAATCTTGACCTGAGGTGAACAAATGAAAGCCAAGAAGCCAATCGAGAAGACACCGGTGCATGTAAAGGTAGTTGTTGCTTGAATTATGTACCCGAACGCCCTGGGGGCCAAGGCCACGCGCAATTCCATGCGACGACCCACTTCGATCACAATTGGCCTACCGCGACCGAAATACCACCTAATGTCAATGTATGGTCAGGCCATTGCACCGGAAAGCGCCGCTATCTAGGCATCCCCTTAAGATGGTCAGCGACTCGCGATTGCGTTTTATATCAGAATAGTAACTACTCACCCGGTTCCGCGTACAGCTCACCAGAAAGAGCCATTTGGATGGCGATCAGGGGATTGACGCCCTGGTGGGCCATGGTCTGTAGATAACTTGAGATGCGGCAGTAAGCTTGCGCATACTCGGCCTTGCGGAAGCAGCCAGAGACCTTTTGTTTGACCTTGCTCATGCGCAGGTCGCGCTCGGCGCGGTTGTTGGTGAACGGGACGTTCGCGTCGCGGGCAAATAATAATACGGCGGTCTCGTATTCCTTCAATCGCTCCCAGAGATTATGGGCATCGGATTTGGCGATGCGGCCGCGTTGGCCATTGTGCCGCACCGGGATGGGTGGCAGTTCCCGGGCCCCACGGGTCAAGAGAGCCCGGTAATGCCTTTGCAGGCGCTCGTACTCGCGCTCCGTGAGCCGTTTGTGCGGGTGGCGCGCCACAAGGCGACAGGTCTTTTGCAGCAGGCGCCTTAAGTTCTTGGCCCAGGCATAGCCATTGGACTCATGGATGAAGGCGAGTTCGCGCAAGAGATGCGCCCCACAGAGGCCATGGCTGCAATGATCATAGGACAGATAGGACGCCCAGCAGTCATGGATCAACACCCCGCCATAGCGCGGGATGATGCCGATGGCGGTCATCGCGGCCAGCCCACGTTTCTCGTGCACGAACTTCAAGGTGATGTCACCGCCCGAGCACACGTGAATCCAGTGGTTGTGTTTGTCGACCCGTAACGAGGTCTCATCGACGTGGAGGGCGGGCTCGGTCAGGAGCCGTTCGATGGCACTCTGCTCCCAGGGCGCGAGCGCCTGATGGAGCTGCAGCACGTACTTCAAGATCGTGGCCTCGGAGATCATGAGGCCAATGAGACTCTGGATCGACTGCTGCACGCGCTTTAGCGCGATCATCTGGGCGATCACGAGGTTCAGGACATAGGCCTTGATGCCCGCGCCGTACTGCACGGGCCCGGCGAAGGCCTCAGGAAAGGCCCCGCGGGTCTCGCTCTCGCAGTGCGGGCAGGACTTGATCTCGGCGTCCACGTGGGTCACGACCTTCTCGAAGACGATATCGATCTGGGTGCGGCGCTCGTGACCGTGGGGGTGGACCGTACGCAGGTCCTCCCCGCAGGTCTCGCAGAAGCGGACCTTCGAGGTCTGTGTGTATTCGACGGTGCGCGTGTTCGCCGAACGGCTCGGGTCATACGCCCGGCCCTGGGTGTGCGGGCCGGCGTGCCCGAGCGCGGTCTCGTCTTTGGGGGTCTGCGAGGACGGCTTGCTGGAGTTGGCGCTGGTCTTGGGCGTGGTCTTCTCCAGGAAGATCGCCATCAACACCTGAAGCAGCATCAACAGCGCCTCGAACAAGGCGCGGCTTTCCGCCGTGATCTTGCCCTCAGCCCCAAGCTGTGCGAAGCGGCCCTTGAGGGCCTCGAACTCTTCGCGCAGGGATTGTTTGTTGACGCTCGCCATGGGGGAGCGGGCGACTACCCGCCAGCCTCGACGGCCAAGAGCGCCGCGAGCACCGCCAGGCGCTCACCGGGCGGCAGGGCCTGGTAGCGCTGTCCCCAGTTCTCGGCCTTGCGCTTGATGCGCTGGCGGTCGGTGTGGTTCTTGCCCGCGTAGCGTATCCAGTGGACGCGATCGGGCACGAAGTTGAACCACAGCTTCTCGGTGCGCACCCCGCCCTGGTTCATCACCTGGAGTTCCAGGCTTTCCCACTCCGCGAGCGCCTCGTCATAGAGCCCCGAGTGTTAGCCAGAGAGGATCACAGGACACGGGAGGGTTTTGAGCAACGCGAGCAGCGCCCTATGATCGGCCTCCTCGTAGTCGTAGCGGTAGCGCCGTGCGGAGGTGCGGGTCGTATGCAGGTAGGGCGGGTCGCAGTAGATAAGCTCCCGGCCCTGATAGGCAAAGTCCGCCAGGAACCGGTGGGCGCAGCCGTGCACCAATTCCACCGGGTAATCGCACTCGAACTGCTCCAGGGCCCGCTCATGGCGGTCGATCCCAATGTTACGTAGCGCCGGGGCCTTGCGGCGCATGATCGCCCCGCCCCCGAGGTGGGTCTCGATATAGGTGTCATGGGGCGGCATCAAGGCGATGATCGCCTGACACAATCCGGATGTGGCCTTCGATCCGAAATACGCCCCCATCGCACGCCACCCCTGTCCCTCACATGGAAGAGAAGCGTAGCGTCAGAGGTCTATATTGTCAAGCGCCTCGTATCGTTAATGCCGAAGGGGGTGAGTAGTTACTCAGAATATTCCAAGAGGCGAGTACGCTCTCTTTGACCACCGAGCGCGTCGTGAGGCCATCGGCCGTGCGCATATCGTCGCACTTGGCACCATTCGCCTCTTCGGGTAATATTCTTCGTTACAAAGACTGCGGGCATTTGGAGTACATGATAGAAGAACAAAGCGCGGCCGCTGCCAATCAAGCGACGCCGACGCGTACGCCGGACCCCGAATACCGCGGCCGTCTACTGTATGTCTGTCCGGAAGACCGCTTCTTTTGCACCCACTTTCTTGAACGCGCCGTAGCCGCCCGCAAGGCTGGTTACGAGGTCCTGGTCCTTGCGCCCGACACGGGCTCGAGCCCGGTCATTACCGGCAAGGGCCTCAC
>JAJYPQ010000522.1 GCA_021795255.1 Pseudomonadota bacterium | reverse complement strand
TACTGGCCTTGTGCCGTTGCCGCCACCGCACGGCTTTCGGTAAAGCGGACCCCATATCCCCCATAGAGTCGATAAACGCACACCCCCTGAAATCGGGTTTCGTAAACTACTCCTGCAGCGCCGGGACGATAGCCTCCACGTCACCGCCATGCCGTCTCAGGGCGTCCTGTAACCCATCCATCCACTGCCCATGGCGATAGTCAAGATACGCTTCGATCAAGACATTTTTACAGGGATAGTGACGATAGAAGGTGGTCTTGGGTCACGTCTGACTAGGCGATGATACGGTCAATACCCATGCCACGAAGAAACAAGCGACAGAGGCTTAACCGACCTCGCGACACTGAGCCGTACCGTTACGGGCCAATCCGGTCTGCAAACACATAGGGGGCGATGCTACCAATCCCTGTAGGGACCTGACCCTTAAGCGCGTACTGCCCGCCAGAAGGAAGCCACGTACAAACGCTGTTCGCAAAACAGGCAATCCCACAAAGGCCCCGGTTCCGCTAGCTGCCCCTTCCATACCAGACGGTCATCCACAGAGTTATCCACACAATCTGTGGACAATAGGGCCCTAAAAATTGTCGAGCTGTCGGACTTTCGTCGGATGCGCCTGCCGCCGAAAGAGGTTGCCGCAAGTTTGCGTGAACATCCCTGCCGCGCAGGAGGGGCCGCAATGCTTGACGGCCGAAGAACACATGGAATTCACACGCTGGCTTGTCGATCATGCCATACCGCATTCCGAGCTCCTCTTCTTCTCTGGCCGCGGTAACCGGAGTCTTGTGATGGCGCATATTCTGCGCGACGTGGGTTATCCGCACGCCTATTCCGTGGGGGCAATACGCAAGCGTGGCGGGGCAGGATTGCCAGTCGCAGCCGTCGATGCGGGCCGCGATGATAGGGCATGGCCCCACATCGAGCACCGACTGAGGTTAAAGATCGATGCGCGGCGCTTTCTGCTACACTGTCAGTCTGTTTCCCTGTCTCGGAAGACTTTTCCGCAGGATAAGGAGTGACGACGTATGCGAGCCCTCGAATTCGAGAGTGTCACAAGCAACCATTCGGTACCGGTCCCGGAGAACATCCCCGATGGGACACCGGTGAAGGTCGTTGTTCTGGCCAAAGACGCCTCCTCGGAAGAACGGCAACGGCAGTTCAAGGCGTTGCTGTGTGAAGTGGCGCAAGGGCTTACGGACGCGGACCTCACCCGCTCCCAGGAGACGGGGCGAAGCATCCCGGAATGGCGTATCTCCTAGACAGCAACATCATCTCGGAACTGCAAAAAGGCGCCCGTGCGGCCCCGTCGGTACAAGCTTGGTTCACGAAAACCTCTTATGAGGACCTCCTTCTTTCGCTGCTTGTCATCGGGGAGTTGCAACAGGGTATGGGCCGCCTCTGTCGCCGCGATGCACTGCAAGCTAGTCGCCAAGCCGAAAAACTGCGATCTCTAGAACGTACATTTCAGGATAGAATCCTGCCCATCCCAACACCCATCGCCAAGCGTTGGGCGGAAAACAATGTACGAAAGCCCTTACCGCTCATGGATGGACTGCTCGCCGAAACGGCCTAAGAACACGGACTAATACTTGTCGCACGCAACACCCGTGACGTCGCGCCAAGCGGCGTCGCTACGCTCAATCCTTTCGAAAGTGTCACTTGACCTCGTCATCGCGGATAGGTTTCGATGACGCGGATTTTGCGCAGCATCCCCACAGGGATACGAAACAGGCCGAACCCGTCACCGTAATTGTACTGGTGGGCGGGAAACACAACGACCGCCTCTCACGGCCGATTAGCCGTTCGTGCGTCCCTGCCCTGATGCCCACGATACGCAAAGAGGATCTGGTAGTATCGAAGGCGGCACTGATCGCCTCCGGCACTCGAGCGAAAACATCCATACGCTACGTACGCGCTATAAGCTCAGTCAGGTGATACTGGTAACCGTATTAAACACGGGTTCGTTACGGTGCGGCAGTGGGGATTAGCGACGAGCACCGAGCCGGACGTCGCTCGGGTGGCCCAGTCTCTTGGATCGTAAGGGCCTTGAAGGCATGACCTCTGGACTATGGATCGCCAAGAATCGACTCGGTGAGGCAATCATGGTCTTGGTGTTGCGCCCTACCTCACCATTTCAGATACTCTCTATGAACAGCGCTTAATCACAGGACAGTACGGCAACACACATCGCGTCGTTATGAACCGTTAACATGGCGAGGTGTTGCGTGCCGGATCCGGTTACGTTCACGTCTCGATAACGCCAATTACCCGGATCGATGTGGTGGCGTCAAACACCCGAGGCCGTCAGCTCTTGGCAGCAGTTCGGGGATTTAACCGGCGCCCGTTTTGTGGGCTCTTTACATACTTGGCCTTTTATACTCAGGAGAATGCCCCATGAAAATGCAGGATCTCACCGGCAAAGTGGCAGTCGTTACCGGGGCGTCCAGCGGCATAGGCGAGGCCGCGGCGCGCTTACTACACCAAGAAGGAATGCGCGTAGTACTGACCGCTAGGCGTGAGGGCAGACTCAAAACCATTGCCGACAAGCTGGGTGATCGGGCCACGGTCATAGCGGCCGACGTCGGCGATCCTCATCACGTAAGGCGGATTTTTTCCGAGGTACAAGAGCGCTTCGGCGGCCTCGACCTCCTTTTCAATAATGCCGGTGTCGGCTACCACGCGGCCTTTGCCGACAGCAAGCCCGAGGAATGGCGTAAAACGATAGACGCCAATCTTTATGGCGTCTTGCACTGTACGCATGCGGCTATTCCATTAATGAAAGGTCGGCCCGGCGCCATGATCTCCACCGTCTCGAGTGTCGGTGGGCGTTACGGGATCCCCGGCTGGTCCGTTTATAACGCGACCAAATTCGCGGTCGTCGGGTTCCATGACGCGTTACGCAAAGAACTCGGCCCAGACGGTATTCGCGTCGCCCTGATAGAGCCTGGTGCCGTATGGACCGAATGGGGCCACAACGTTCCCGCCCAACAAATGCGCGAACGCCGCGAGACCTTGGCCGCGCTTCATCCGGAAGACGTGGCCCAAGCGCTCGTGTATAGCTTCGCTCAACCCGAAAACGTCCTAGTCGAGGAGATCCTCGTGCGCCCAGTGCGTCAAATCAGTCCTTAAAGGCAAACGACCCGAAACACCATTCCCTCGAAAGGCAATATGCCCGGCGGGGCCGGGGCCTCTCTTCGTAGGCGACACGGGACCGGGGGATGGAGCGGCCCTGGTCTCCTCGATCAGATCCAAGAGGAGCGACTCAACCTGCGTGCAAATACTCATACGCCCTTCGCAGGACTAAGCTA
>JAJYPQ010000056.1 GCA_021795255.1 Pseudomonadota bacterium | reverse complement strand
TACACCGTTTTGCGATCTCGACCGTGTTGCGGATGGCCTCTGGGATATCGGCAAATAGTGCCGCCATCTCCTCGGGGCTTGCTAGATATTGTTGCTCACTGTAGTGACGCGGCCGCTTAGGGTCGGCGAGCGTCCGACCTTCGTGGATGCACACTCGAATCTCGTGGGCCTCAAAATCCTCTCGCGTAAGAAACCGGACATCATGGGTCGCTACCAACGGGAGGCCCACATGGCGCGCAAGACCCCTGGCCAGCCGGTTATACTCCTCTTGCCAGATCTTGCCGGTGCGCTGCAGTTCGATATAGAAACAGCCGGGGAAAATCCGCGCCCAATCGCGGGCCGCGTTCTCGGCCTTGTCTTTGTGGTTCCCAACAAGAAATTGGCCAATATCGCCGTCGAGTGCCGCAGAAAGAGCGATAAGTCCTGCGCTCTGTCCCGCGAACCACGACTTGTCAAGACAGACCCGCCCGGCAGTCTGGCCCTCGCTATAGGCACGCGTCAAAAGTTGACTCAAATGACGATAGCCTTCCTGGTTCTGGCACAGCAAAACAAGCCTATAAGGACGGTGTGGATCCTCGCTTGCGACAAAAACATCGGCACCTATAATGGGTTTAATGCCGGCCGCCACGGCCTCCTTATAAAACTTGACCATCCCAAAGAGATTAGCAAGATCGGTGACCGCAACCGCTGGCATGCCCTTTTCACTGCAGGCCGCCACAAGCTCATCCAGTCGGACCAGTCCGTCGGCTAGGGAGTATTCGGAATGAACGTGGAGGTGGACAAAGCTATCCATTTACGCCTCTTTACACCTGACTGGAGCCGAACGTACGGGTGCGAAACTTTGGCGATGCAAGGGGCAGGCCCCATGACGCGAAAGTGCCGCCAGATGGCGCGCCGTGCCATAGCCCTTATGGGCGGCGAATCCATATTCGGGATATACCTCGTCCCACGCTCGCATCTCCTCATCGCGCGCCACTTTAGCCAGCACCGATGCCGCGGAAACGGCAGGTACATGCGCGTCGGCGCGCACCACAGCGCGGCCGGGGCAGGGCAACTCGGGAACATACAATCCGTCAATAATCGCAAATTCAGGCGCAACATCTAAGGCCGCAACCGCCCTACGCATAGCAAGCCACGCCGCATGCAAAATGTTCAAGGTGTCGATTTCTGCCACTTCGGCCCGACCGAGCGCCCAGGCCAAGGCGCCCTCTTTGATATGTTCTACCAAGCTTGCGCGCTTGCGGGCGGTCAGCTGCTTTGAATCCGCCAGACCGTCGATACGACGACAGCGCCTCAAGATCACAGCGGCAGCGATAACGGGACCGGCCAGCGGCCCCATACCCACCTCATCAATTCCCGCTATGAGCCGCATAGCACCGCGGCCACCGGTCGACGCTCAACGCGGATCAAGTCCAGCACCGCCTCCGCTGCTCGACTGTTTGCACCGCGTCTCAAGGCTTCCCGAATCGTCCCGAACCCTCGTGTCATGTCGCAGCGGGCGCCGGTGTCTTCGATCAAGTCCTCGGCGCAGCGTACAAGCCGGTCCGGTGTCGCCTGCTCCTGGATCAATTCCGGCACGAGCCTATGCCCGACGAGATGATTGGGAAGCGAGTAATACTCTAAGCGCGACAGAGCCTTGATAAGGCGGTAACTGAGCCTTGACAGACGGTAAACCACGACCATGGGCCTCCCGATCAAAGCCGCCTCAAGAGCGGCAGTGCCGGAGGCGACGAGCACGATATCAGCGGCCGCCATCGCTAAACGAGCATGGCCGTGAAGCCTCGTAATCGGAAGATCGAAGGCCCGATGGGCGGTCAGCGCCTCATCGAACACCGCCCGCGTCTCGCGATTAACGAAGGGTACGATGAATCGACACCCCGGATACCGTAGGGTGAGGCGCATGGCGGTCTTTACAAAAAGCTCCGCATGAGCCTTCAACTCGCTCTCACGGCTTCCCGGCAGCAAGGCGATGATGAGGCCATCGCTATCGAGGCACAGTTCGTTGCGGGCTGGACGCACATCGCTGCTCGACTCGATCGTGTCCGCAAGCGGGTGGCCTACGAACAACGCCTCCATTTTGTCGCTATAGTAAGCGGGCTCAAACGGGAATAGAGTCAAAAGAAGATCGGCGCTTTTGGCCACCGTCTTGACGCGCCCACTACGCCATGCCCACACGGTGGGGCTCACATAATGAACAACGGGAATACCCTGCTTCTTCAGTGCGCGTTCGAGGGGCAGAGTAAAGTCCGGCGCGTCGATCCCGATGACACAATCCGGGCGGGTGTCGGAGAAGTACTGGATTAGCTCCCGGCGCATGCGTAAAAGCCGGGGCAAATGACCCACGACCTCAGAGATACCCATCACCGAGAGACTCTCCATCGGGTAGCGGCTCAAACCCCCCTGGCCTATCATAGCGGGTCCGCAAATCCCCTCAAAGGAACAAGGCACTCGATTCTTGAGGGCCGCCATAAGGCCGGCCCCGAGAAGATCTCCTGAGGCCTCGCCAGCTACGATCCCGAATCGTAGGTTCATTAGCGAATAATGCCTCGTCCTTCGACACGGAGAAATCGCACCAAGCGCTCGACAGGCGGACACTCACCCACCAGACCTTCGATTTCGGCGACGGCCTCTTCGAGGCGCAGGTTCGACTTATAAAGTAGCTTATAGGCCTTCTTCAGTCCCGCGAGATCCTCCGCCGAAAACCCCCTCCGTTTTAGCCCGGTTGTATTGATGCCGTAGGGTTTCGCGGTATTGCCGGCCGCTACCATATACGGCGGTATATCCTGAAACGAGACCGTGCCGATTCCTGTCATGCAATGCTGGCCGACCCGGCAGAACTGATGGACCCCCGTGAACCCCCCAAGAACAGCGTAGTCTTCGACGTGCACATGCCCGGCCAAACTCGCGCAGTTGGCGAACACCGTATAATTGGCTATCTGACAGTCGTGCGCGACATGGACGTAGGCCATCAAGAAGTTGTCGTGGCCGATCCGAGTCACCCCGCCCCCTCCCGCAGTCCCGCGGCTCACGGTACAGTACTCCCGAAAAACGTTGCGATCACCGATCTCGAGGGCGTCCCTTTCGCCCGCATACTTTAGGTCCTGGGCAATTTCCCCCAGGGACGAGAACTGGTAGATCCGGTTATCCCGCCCTATCCGAGTCGGGCCATTAATGACGACATGGGGTCCGACCCAGGTTCCCTCCCCGATCGTAACCTCGGGGCCGATCACGGAAAACGGTCCGATCTCGACGCCCGAGGCAATCTCAGCACTCGAATCAACGAGGGCATGGGGATGGATCATGCAATCTCCTTATAGGTACACATCAGCTCAGCCGTCGAACACACTGCGTCGTCGACGGTGGCGGTGGCCTCAAAGCGCCAAATGCCTTGCATTTTGCGGGTCAGCTTCACGCTGAGACGCATTTGGTCACCGGGGCCTACCGGACGCTTGAAGCGCGCCTTGTCTATACCCACAAACAAATACACGCCCCCGTCCCCAGGCAGCTTGCCCAGTGTCTTGAACGACAAAATGGCGCAGGCCTGGGCCATGGCCTCAATTACGAGCACCCCTGGCATAACCGGATAGTGGGGGAAGTGTCCCTGGAAAAACGGCTCATTAATGGTGACATTCTTAATGGCCACGAGCGACTCATTCGGAACATAATCCAGGACCCGGTCGACCAACAAAAACGGGTACCGGTGCGGGAGGTGTTTTAAGACCTCGTGAATATCAAGCGTGTTCAATGTTTTCCCCCTGCCAAAAGCTGCTTTATTGTTTGCTCGGCGCGCCGCAATCGACGCGCCAATTCATCGAGATGCCGAAAGCGGCCCACATTCCGTGCCCAGACATCGGCTGCCGTCGCAGGAAGGCTGGACGAAAACCGGCCCGGGCCCTCCACTGATCCCTTCAAAAACGACATCGCCGTCACCTCTACATCATCTCCTACCGTGATGTGGCCCACAATCCCAGCGCCGCCCGCGATCATACAGCGCTTTCCGATCACAGCACTGCCTGCTACGCCCACGCAACCGGCCATAGCCGTATGGTCCCCGATCTTGACGTTGTGGGCGATCTGAATCAGATTATCGAGCTTAACGCCGTTGCCTATGACGGTATCACCCAAGGCCCCGCGATCAATGGTCGTATTGGCCCCTATGTCAACATCGTCTCCGATCACCACCCGCCCCAATTGCGGGACCTTGAGCCAGCGCCCGTCTTGTTCTCGGACATAGCCAAACCCTTCGCCGCCAATCACGACTCCCGGGGAAATGGCGCAGCGTTTTCCGACAATGCAATCGTGCATAATAACAGTGCGGGCCTCGACTTTCGTACCCTGCCCGATAACGCAACGCGCGCCCACGACAACGCCTGGGCCTATGACCACATCGGCTTCCAGAACCGCCCCACCCTCGATGACCGCGTGCGCCCCGATGCTGACACTGTCCGCCAGGCTAGCCGTGGCATGGACTACCGCACTTGCATGGCGCCCGGGTGGCGTATTCTCGAGGGGGTGAAGCAGATTGGCAATGCGCGCGAAGGCAATCCGGGGTTCGGGGCACAATAAGGCGTTCCCCGGAAACAAATCCGCGTCTTCAGGTTGCAAAACAAGGGCGCCCGCCGTGCTTGTGGGTATCAAGGAGCGGTATCGGGGAGAGGCACAATAAGCGATGTGCCGCGGACCCGCCTTATTGAGGGGGGCCACAGCATCGATCTCGTTTTCGGCGTTTCCGCGAAGAGTCGCCTGAGCCACCTCCGCCAATTCACTCAATGTGTACGCCATGTTCGTTCGGGCCGCGCCCGCCTCCTAGACTCGAAGCCTAGCCATTGGCGCCTGTTTCCGCTAGTACATAAAGAGCGTGCCAAGCGTAAACTGCACGGCACGCGTCTGGTCCCCAGGCCGGGCATTCAAAGGTCGCGCAATACTGATACTTAAGGGCGCGATAGGTGAGAACCAATCAAACGCGATACCAAAAGAGGTACGAACCTGACCAAGGGCGATCGGCTGCCCGGGGCCATAAACCTGGCCGGCATCGAGGAAAGTGGATAAGCGCATCGAACGATTGTGTTTCGAGGTGCCCGGCACCGGGAAAAAGTACTCGGCGCTCGCCAATACCCGCTTGTCGCCCCCGATAGGATCGTAAGGGGGTAAAATATCGCGCGGGCCCAAGGACTCGTTTTGATAGCCCCGGACCGAGCTGGCACCACCGGCGTAGAAGTTCTTGAAGAATGGAAGGTTGTGGGTGTTGCCATAACCATGTCCGTAACTCCATTCGCTGCTCAGCTTTAAGCTCTCCTGAGGACCAAGCGGGAAAAACACGCTCGCGAGGTAGGAGGCCCGATAGTACTCCAAGCTCCCGCCCGGAAGTCCGATCTCACCACTTAATTGCTGATACGTGCCGTCGGTGGGAAATATGGCATTGTTCAGCGTATTGCGCGACCAGCCGAAAGTCGCTTTGATAATATGGTTTATCGAGCCGTGACGAGCGACAAACTGCTGCGCCACATAGGCGCTTGTCGAATTGGCCGTCAATGTGACCTGCTCGGCCGCTAGGCCAACATTGATCTCTCGGTTGACCCCGATCGGGATGCCGTAAAACACCCCGGCCCCAACCGTACTTTCATTATAGGCCGCGGTATAGGCTGCTGCCGCGTTGAAGGAACTATCGTATACGTTAAAACCGCGACTGATGCCGGAGCTCGTGTAGTACGGGTTAACGTAGGTAAGATTGATATCCTTATAGGCTACCGAGGTATCCGCAGTAAGGGATACCTCCTTCCCGGTTCCTAGAAGATCCTGATAGGTGACGGATCCGTTGATGAAAAGCCCATAAAGGTCCGAATAGCCAAGGCCCGCCACTATGCTTCCGGTCGGACGCTCCTTTACATGGACATCAACATCGACCTCGTTAGGATGGCCCGGAACCGGCGGCGTACTCACCCGCACGTTATCGAAAAATCCAAGCCTGCGTAACAAAGTCATCGATTCTTTAATGCGCTCTGCCGAAAACCAAGCGCCTTCATATTGGCGCATGGTGCGACGCAAAACCGCGTCCTGGGTCACCGTATTCCCAAAGAACTTGATACGGCGCACATAGACGCGCTGTCCGGGCTCCACGAAAAAGCTAAGTGCTATCGTATGGTTTTGGCGATCAACGCGTGGTACTACTCGAACGTTGGCAAACGCGTAGCCACGGTTCCCGAGTTGACCAATAATACGGTGGGTGCCCGCGGTGATACGCTCGCGCGAAAACACCGCGCCTGCCTTGATGTGCATGAGACTATTGAGCGTTGTAAGCGGTAAAACCGTCTTACCGAGAAACTGGTAGTGGGAAATCCGATAGACATGGCCTTCATGTACATTTTCCGTCACATAGATCCAGTCTTTACTAGGAGTGATGGCCACTACCGTTGACATGAGGCGGAACCGCAAAAAACCCCGATTGAGATAGAAATTGCGGAGGTTCTCGAGATCGGCCATCAACTTTTGACGCGAATAGCGATCATTGCCCGTAAAAAAGCTAAAAAGGCCTGGAGGACCAAGCTTGAAGCGCCCCAAAAGACGCTGTTCCTTGAACTTATGGTTACCAACAATCGTAATTTGTTTGATGCGGGCAATTTTCCCCTCTGAGACCGCAATATTGACGGCCACTCGGTCACGCACCAGAGGCTTGACGGTCGTCACCACCCGCACGGCGTAGTATCCGCGATTGAAATATTGGCGGCGCAAAGCCTGTTTCGTTTCGTGCAACAAGGCGCGATTGAACACCCGGCCCTTGGCAAACCCCATGCGCGCAAGGGACTTCAGAAGCTTGTGGGGTTTTATGACATGAGTACCGGTGATCTTGATGCTGGCAATGGCGGGACGCTCACGGACTGCGACCAAAAGCGTACTCCCCTCCTGCATGAGCCGCACGTCACGAAAAAAACCGGTCTTAAAAAGCGCGACGATGGCCCGCTCGGCCCTCGCGGGAGTCAGGGTTTCCCCGACCCGTAAAGGGAGATAGGTCATGACCGTGGCAGACGAAATCCGCTTCAGTCCTGTCATTGCGATATGCTCAATCACGAACGGGGCCGCTGCAGCCGTCGCGCTTATCAAGGTGCCCAATAAGCAGAGCACCGTTAGCCATCTTTTCATTACTCGAAGCCCGCCTTGTTCTTTATCCGAAAATACGCGTAAGGTCGTTATAGAAGGCAAGCATCATGAGACCCAACAATAATGACACGCCGACCCGCTGTCCCCAACCTACCACCTGCTCGGAAACCGGGCTCCCTTTTAGCCATTCGATAAAGTAAAAAAGAATATGCCCACCGTCGAGCACGGGTACCGGCATCAAATTCAAGACCCCAAGGCTGATACTCACGACCCCGAGGAACATCAAAAAACTCGCAAACCCGACCTGGACCGAATATCCCGCGTATTGAGCTATCGTAAGCGGTCCGCTAATACTCTTCGGCGAGATCTGTAACAGCAACATCTTCCCGAGCATCTCGACCGTCAAGCGGCTCATAAGCCAAGTATCCGAAACCGCTTGCGTTAACGCATGCCAAGGACCAAGGCGAACGACAACGCGCAAGCTCGGCGGGAGACGAGGCACTTTGACAGCGACCCCGATCTGCCCGATCTCTTTTCCGCCCACCTTAACGGCTTTTGGCGTGATGATCAATTGCCGTGTCCGCCCATCGCGCGAGATGACGAACTTGAGGGGCTGGCTCGCGTGCGCGCGGATGGTCTTGGCGACCTCGATCCAGTTCTTCATGGTCCGGCCATTGATGCGCGTGATGAGATCGCCGACCTTCAACCCGGCGCGCGCGGCGGGCGTATGGGCGATAACCTCTCCGATCCGAGGTAAAAAGACCGGTTGCCAACCATAAAGCCCCAGAACCGCACTTAATCGGCCGTTTCCGAGCGCCGCGGCCTTGACATGCCCTAGGTTCAGCCACAACTTTTGCCTTTGGCCTTGGGGCGTCTTCACGACCAGCGCAAGACGCCCATGGTCAAGCGCCTGTTGGAAGAGGTACAGCCTATCCTGCCCCATACTCTGAATGCGGCGCCCGTTGATTTGGAGAATCTGGTCGCCCACCTTGATGCCGGCCGCCGCCGCAGGCGAATTCGGGGCGACCCGCCCAATGACTGGCTTAAGGCCGGGAACGCCGGTCATAAATACGACCCAATAGGCCAAGATCGCGAACAGGAAATTGAATCCGGGACCCGCCAAGACAATAGCGGTGCGCTTTGCGAGGCGCTGGCGATTAAAGGCCCTATGGAGCTCGTGGGGGGCCACTTCGCCTTCGTTCTCGTCTAGCATCTTGACGTAACCGCCCAAGGGCAGGGCCGCTAGGACATACTCAGTTTGGTCGCGACCGGCCGTGCGGGACAAAAGCGCGGGCCCAAAACCTACAGAAAACCGCAGGACCTTGACCCCAACACTCTTCGCGACGATATAGTGGCCAAACTCATGAACGACGATCAGGATACCAATCGCCAGAACGAACCCGAGGACGCTATAGGCGATCTGGTCTAACACGCTTTCGTCCCCTTAGGGCGCCTTTCCGAAACGGCTGCGCGCGCAAGCGCGCGGGCCTTCATATCCTCTTCAAGAACCGCTTCCAGGGTATCAGTGGGAACCACAGCCAAACCGTCCATGACTTGCGAAATGACCTCGGGGATTGCAGCAAATGAGAGGGACCGCTGCAAGAAGGCCTCAACTGCGATCTCGTTGGCCGCGTTCAAAACGGTCGGGGCGCTCCCACCGGCGACAGCCGCCACGCGTGCGAGTCCGAGGCACGGAAACCGGGCTTCATCCGGCTGCTCAAAATCGAGGCGCCCGGTGTGTGTCAATTCGAGTCGCGCGACGCCCGCCTCGATACGGTCGGGAAACCCTAGCGCGTGCGCTATAGGGGTACGCATGTCAGGATTGCCAAGCTGCGCCAATACCGACCCATCGACATATTCCACCAAAGAATGGATCACGCTCTGCGGGTGTATGACAATGTCGACCTGATGGGGTGCAGCACCAAAGAGACGGCAGGCCTCTATCAGTTCTAGCCCCTTATTCATCAAGGTCGCTGAGTCCACGGAAATCTTGCGCCCCATCACCCAACGGGGATGAGCACAGGCCTCTTCGGGCGTGACGTGCGGGAATCGGCTTGCCGGAGTCTCACGAAACGGGCCGCCCGAACACGTCAGGAGAATGCGCCGTACGCCGGCATCGGCGAGGTCCGCGCGGCCCGGGGGCAAACACTGAAAAATCGCGTTGTGCTCGCTATCAAGTGGTAATAGCTGAGCCCCGCTGCGCTTGGCCTCGGCGAGCAAAAGATGCCCGGACATAACCAACGGCTCCTTGTTGGCAAAAAGCACGCGTTTCCCCGCCTTCACGGCAGCCCAGGCCGACTGGAGCCCAGCTGCGCCGACGATCCCACAGACAACGATTGCTACCCGCGGATCGGAAGCGACCTGGCTGAGCGCTTCGGGGCCCGCTAAGACCTCGGTGTCACAACCGGCGTTCGCCAAGGCCTGTCCCAGTTCGTGGGCCGCTTTGGTATCGTGGACGACGGCAAAAATCGGTCGAAAAGCGAGGCACTGCTCCTGCAAGCGGTCCACTTGTTGGTGGGCGCTCAGGGCGATCACCCGGAAACGTTGCGGATGGAGCGCCAAGACTTTGAGCGTGCTGACCCCGATCGAGCCTGTGGCACCCAACAGGGCTATTCCCTGAGGTGCACTTGCCACCTTTTGTTGTTCTGCGTGGTTCACCTGACGACCCCTAACCATCTTACGCCCAAAACAAAAATAGGAACGGCTGCGGTCAAGGCGTCTATGCGATCCAAAATGCCGCCATGCCCCGGTAAACCGCGGCCAGAGTCTTTGACGCCAGCCAGCCGCTTTGCCTTACTCTCAAGAAGATCACCGATCACCGAGAAGATCGCAACGATCACGCCCAAGCCGATGGCCTCAATGACCGTCCCTTGGCGAAAACCAAGTCCGAACGCCCCTAGGGCACCAACCAAGGCCGCCCCCAAGAGCCCTCCCACTGCGCCCTCCCAAGTCTTCCCTGGACTCACAAGCGGGGCCAATTTGTGGCGCCCGTAGGCCCGGCCGGCAAAATAGGCAAGCGAATCCGCAGTCCACACCATAACCAAAAGCCACACCAAGAACCATGGATCGCCGGGATCCTGCGCTTTCAGGGCAAGGCAACCGCGCCAGGCCGGTACCAAAACCAAAATCCCCGAAAAAAGCCGCGTGCTTTTTTTGCGCCACAAGTAACTCGGCCGTCCCTCAAACAGAAAGACCTCGCAAGCGGCCCACAGCCACCAAGCGAGCGCTACGACCATGACGTCTGTGAGCGGCAAGCGCAGGCTCACGAGCCCAAGAACAACCATAAGGGCCGCAAAAAAAAACGAGCCCGTGGCCCCGCGACCGCACAACGAAGACCACTCGAACGCCGCCAGGGCCACAACGATCCCAAGACCGATCCCGACACCGACCGTGCCTAAGACCATAAGACCCCCTAGGGCTACGAAGGCCGCAAGGAACCCGGTAAGAAGGCGAGTCTTAAGCACGCCAAGCCGCCTCAACCTGGTCACCGGTGCGGCCAAAACGCCGTTGGCGGGACGCGAACGATTGAAGGGCGAGATCGAATTGGGCGCGATCAAAGTCCGGCCACAGCACGGCCGTAAAATAGAGCTCCGTGTAGGCGAGCTGCCACAATAAGAAATTACTAATACGCTGCTCCCCCCCGGTACGAATAAACAGATCGGGCTCCGAAATATCCCCCATACTGAGGTAGGGGCTTAAGGTGTCGGGCGTAATCTCGTGCGCCTTGAGACGGCCCTCTTTGACCTCGCACGCGACCTGAGCGCAGGCCTGCGCAATGTCCCACCGCCCGCCATAGTTAGCGGCAATAGTGAGCCGTAAGCGCGTATTATGTTGGGTGAGCTCTTCCGCTTCTCGGACCCGTTTGACGATATCGGCGCCGAAGGCAGTGATATCCCCGATCACTCGAAACTGGATGCCATTTTCGTGCAGTTTGTGGATCTCACGCTCGAGCGCCAGGAGGAACAGTTGCCGCAACAAGCGCACTTCAAGCTTAGGCCGACGCCAGTTTTCGCTGCTAAAAGCGAACAGCGTCACAGCACCTATACCTTTTTCACCGCACGCCGCTACCAGCTCGCGCACCATCTCCACGCCCTTGCGATGGCCCTGAATGCGCGCCTGTCCGCGTGCCTTGGCCCAGCGGCCATTCCCGTCCATGATGACCGCGACATGCTGAGGAAGTGCCGCGCCAGACGGGAGCAAGGATCCCTTATCTATCGTCTTCATGGTCCCAGTATAAGCCTACCTCAAGATCAGGAGTTATATCTCTAGGATGTCCCGTTCCTTCGCGCCGACAAGCTTGTCGACTTCGGCGATGAACTGATCGGTGGCCTTTTGGACGGCCTCGACCAAGCGCTTTTCTTCATCCTCGGAAAGTAGCTTTTTTTTCACTTGATCTTTCAAATGATTGTTCGTGTCCCGCCGGATGTTACGGACGGCAATCTTCGCGTTCTCGCCCTCGCTCCGGGCCACTTTGCCAAGCTCGCGCCGCCGTTCCTCGGTCAAAGTGGGCATAGGAATGCGTATCGTAGTGCCGGTCGTAACCGGATTAAACCCCAGACCGGACTCGAGTATGGCGCGCTCGATAGGCCCCACTAGGGCCTTTTCCCAAGGGTTCACAACCAAATTGCGTGCATCGCTGACGGTAATATTCGCAACTTTGGAAAGCGGGCTTTTGGTGCCGTAATAATCGACCAGGATATGGTCCAAAAGCGCGGTGTTAGCGCGACCCGTACGGATGCGGGCCAATTCTCCCTTCAAGGCCTCAAGCGATTTGGCCATACGCGCCTGAACCTCCTTTTTCACGTCGTCACTCACACATCGCTCCTTCTTCTACCAATGTCCCTTCGTCTTCGCCCGCCAAGATCCGGGCCAACGCCCCCGGTGCCGTCATATCAAACACCCTTAAGGGGACATGAAATTCTCGCAAGAGAGCGATCGCTGTCGCATCCATGACCCCCAGACGCCGCCGCAAGACCTCATCATAACTCAATCGTCTGTAGCGCACGGCTGTCGGATCCCGTTTTGGGTCAGCTGAGTAGACGCCATCCACCTTGGTGGCCTTCAACATGATCTCGGCGCCCATCTCCAAGGCGCGCAGACTCGCGGCGGTATCGGTCGTAAAAAAGGGGTTTCCGGTCCCGGCCGCGAATACCACGGCCTCACCTTGCTCAAGGGCACGCAAGGCCTTTTGGCGATCGAATGGGGGCACCGCGGTCCCAACAGCCAAGGCCGATTGCACCTGGGTGCTGAGCCCCAAAGCGTTGAGAGCCTCGGCCAACGCCAGCGCGTTCATGATCGTGGCCAGCATCCCCATGAGGTCCGCTTGCGCTCGATCCATATTCGCAGCCGAACTCGAGACGCCCCGAAAGATATTGCCCCCGCCTATGACGATCGCAAGACCCACTCCCGGAGCCGCGCCCACGATGTCAAGGGCCGTTGCCTTGAGAACCCCGGGATCAATCCCGTAGCTTCCGGTTCCCATGAGGGCCTCCCCACTTAATTTGAGGAGGACGCGCCGTAAACCCGCCATAAGATCAGCTTCCTTTCACTTGAGACATGACTTCTGAGGCAAAGTTGCTGACTTCCCGCTCTATCCCTTCGCCGACCTCGAGGCGATAAAACTTCTTGACCTCGCCGGCCGCGCGTTTGAGCTGTTCGGCTACCGATGTGTCCGGATCCTTGACGAAAGGCTGGCCGATTAGGGTGATATCGTCCAAATACTTGCGGACCTTACCCATGACCATCTTTTCGATGATCTCCGGGGGCTTGCCAGAGCCCTCCGCTTGCGCGACATAGATGGCCTTTTCCCGCGCAACGGCCTCGGCATCTACGTCTTCCGGCCGGATATAGGCCGGTCGGCTCGCCGCGATATGCATCGCCAAGTCGCGCGCCAGGCTATCATTTCCTCCGGACAAAGAGACCAAGACCCCGATACGTCGCCCATGCACGTAGTGCCCGAGACGGCCGCCATCGGCCGATAGGCGAGCGTAGCGACGTACCGCCATGTTCTCGCCAAACTGAGTCACGAGGGCCACGCGGGCCTCGGCGACCGTGCCGCCACCTGGGTAAGGCAAGGCCAAAAGCGCGTTCACGTCCTGCGGATTTTTTTCTACGACCAGGGTCGCCAAGGCCTGAGCAAAGGCCCCAAACCGTTCGTCTTTGGCCACGAAGTCGGTCTCGCTGTTGACCTCGACCAATGCCCCTGCTTGTCCCTTGGCATCAACAAATGCGCCGATCGCTCCCTCAGCCGCCACGCGATGAGCCTTCTTATCCACCTTGGCACCGGCTTTGGCGCGCAGAAGATCAATGGCCGCTTCGATCTGGCCATCAGTCTCCACAAGCGCCGCCTTACACTCCATCATGCCAAGCCCGGTACGCTCGCGGAGTTCTTTCACTAGTCCTGCCGAAATCGCCATACTCGCCTCTCGTGTCAAACAAAGGGGGGCTAAGCCCCCCTTTGTTTCAAAATGTTGACTACCTCTTAAGACCGCCCGCGACCACCGCGTGCGGGCTTGGCACCGCCGCCCTCGCGACCTTTGGGACGGGCCTTACGGGTATCGGTCGGGGCCGCAACCACCCCTTCGGTCTCGCCATCGCTATCGCCCGCCAGGCTATCCAAAGCCGCCGGGCTCTTCTTGCGGGCCAACACGCGGGGCTTAGGGGCCTCCTTCACCTCGACGAACTCCTCGTCGGCCGCTGCCGGCAAAGAGGACGATGACGCTCGCCCTTCGATGATCGCATCTGCCATAGCCTTGGCATAAAGCTCGATGGCGCGGCTGGCATCGTCATTCCCCGGAATCACGTAATCGACACCTTCGGTCTTGCAGTTCGAATCGACCACCGCAACCACTGGAATCTTGAGCTTGTTCGCTTCGCTCACCGCGATGTATTCGTGGCCCACATCCACCACAAAGAGGGCGTCGGGCAAAGTGGGCATGTCCTTGATACCGCTCAAACTCCGGTCCAACTTCGCGCGCTCGCGTTCTAGGGTCAAAGTCTCTTTCTTAGACAGCTTTTCCGAGCCGCCGCCTTCGGCCAGCAAGGCCTCCAAACGCTTCAATCGCTCAATCGACCGCCGAACGGTCTTATAGTTGGTGAGCATCCCGCCCAACCAGCGGTGGTCCACATACGGCGACCCGGCGCGAACGGCCTCGGCGCGCAGAATCTCAGCGGCCTGGCGCTTTGTGCCGACGAACAAGACGACGCCCTTATTGGCGGCCAGCTTGCGCACAAACGCCGTGGCCTCGTTCAGCAGCGGCAGGGTCTTTTCAAGGTTGATGATGTGGATATTGTTGCGTTCGCCAAAAATATAGGGCCGCATC
>JAJYPQ010000055.1 GCA_021795255.1 Pseudomonadota bacterium | reverse complement strand
ATCCTGGAAAGCGCTTTCAGCTTAAGAGTGGCTGGGGTGCCAGGATTCGAACCTGGGAATGCCGGAATCAAAATCCGGTGCCTTACCGCTTGGCGACACCCCAATGCGTGACCTGACCGAGACGCGCGTGCACCGGATGAATATTGCGGCCGCGCGCAAGGCAAATGCGCCAGCAAGGCGGGCAAGCCGCGACCACCCGTTCTCCGTAAGCCTGGTCCGGTACCTCGATAAACACCGAGGCCCCCGACCCGCTCATACGCACACGCCCGTAATCGGCCAACCAATGCCAAGCTCGGTCAACCTCTTCGTAATGCCTACGCACGACAGGCGCTAGGTCATTGTCCCCTTGCTCAGCACGGAAGTCGCGTATTGTGATGGGCGCCCGGAAGCGTGTCAAATTAAGCTCATTAAAAACAAAACGGGTCAGTACGCTTGCCCCCGGCACCAGAACGACGTACCAGGGCTCTGGAAGCTCCAAAGGCGTCAATTCCTCACCTACCCCCTCGGCCCACGCAGCAGTCCCGGCGATAAACACCGGTACATCGGCGCCCAAGGTCAAGCCGAGCGCCGCCAGTCTCGCAAGAGGCCAATGAAGGCCCCATAGGACGTTCAGTGCCAGCAAGGTGGTAGCGGCATCCGAACTCCCTCCGCCCAGGCCTCCCCCTATCGGTAAGCGCTTGGTCAGGTGGATACGCGCGCCCCGGGCGCTGCCCGCCGCCTTTTGCAGAAGGTGCGCCGCGCGGACCGTCAAATCATGGTCCGATTGGATGCCCGCGAGATCCGCAGCGCGGGTGATTTGCCCATCCTCCGTGACTTCAAAGCGGAGATCGTCTTGCCAATCAATGAACTGAAAAACGGTCTGAAGGTCATGATAGCCGTTTGCGCGGCGCCCCACGACATGCAAGAAAAGGTTGACCTTCGCGGGCGCCGCCCACACCTCGGGCGCATCGGTCATTAGGCGCTCTGCCATCGATCGACCCTAATAGTGACGATAAGAGTGGGTGGGGCCGTAAGGCTCACCTTGCGAGTCAAGGTCAGAAGTCTCGGTAAGCGTCCCCAAGGCGTACGATCATACCGGCGATAACGGATAAACCATCCGTTTTGCTTGAGCGTCTTCAGAAGTCCCCACGGGCTGATGCGCTGTCTTGCGACAAGCCCCGGGGCCGGGATCCCGAGAATCCAAAAGCGGAGTCCGGCGACAGGCAGGCGCAGACCCGTGAGACGTGTCAGGAGCGCGCCCGGATTTGACCCCAAAAAGCGTCCCCGCTCGCTGACCAGCTTGGCCCCCTGGGCATTGACACGCAAACGAAAAATAAGACGTCCAAAGGGCCCGTAGCCGCTCATCTGGTACGCCTGCGCCAGAAGAACCCAACGCAACACCAAGCTGCCCCCGCGTTGCTGTGCGCGGATACCCGCCTGGGCCGACAAGGTGAAGTGAGTAATAGCCTGCATCCTGCGCCTATGGCGTACCCAGACCCTTCCGGGATGGGCCGGCCGGGGCCTTAATGCCTGGGTAGCGCAGCCACTCAGTAACGCCAAAACCAGGAAGACAATAAACGTCCGCGTCACGGTGAGGTATGCCGCGCGACCTGCGCCTTCAAAGCCGCGTTGTGCGGGTCCTTCACCAAAGCCGCGCGCCATACCAAAAGCGCCTGGGCTCGTCTCCCAAGGGCCCAAAGGGCAGCGCCTAAGTGTGCCGCAATAGTCGGATCGTGCGACAAAGCCAAGGCCTTACGTAGATAGGGAACGGCCGCCTGAGATTGGGCCAACCGATAATAGGCCCAGCCGACACTATCCAGTATATAGGGATTGTGAGGATCCAAAACGAGTGCTTGGCGCGCAAGTACTAAGCCACGTCGTGGATGATGGCCGTGATCAATGTAGGTGTAACCCAGCGCGTTCAGGGCCACAGGGTCGTAAGGGTGACGAACAAGAAGTCCCTTGAGATCCTGTTCGGCAGCCGCTACCTGACCCAATTTCTCCTCATCCAAAGCGCGCGCATAAAGCAGCCCGCTCTTATGCCCTTTCCCGATCATGGCCTGATTTAGCACCCTCAGTCCTTCGCGATATCGGTGCAGGGCCGCCAAGACTTGATTGCGCGCCAAAGCGAGAGTCACCTCCTCGGGCCGAGTACGCGGCGTCACGCGCGCAAGCTTTTGCCAAGCCACAAGCGCCCGCCCCTCCTTTAAGGACATCAAACCCAGTCGCACGACAGCCGCGAAACGATAAGGATGACCGACCTCGGTGTAATAATAACGAGCGCGCGCAAACCGCTGCTCGCGTTCGGCGATTTCTCCCAAATAGAGTTTCGCGTGGGCGTTGGCGGGCGCAAGAGCCAAGCTCCGCTTTAAATACTTTCTAGCCAATAAGGGCTTATGGGTCCGCAGTGCCAAAAGGCCCGCTGCATAAAGGACCTTCGGATCATCCGGCGCCGCATCCGAGATCACCTGGAACTGAGCTAGGGCCTTTTGCCAATATTGCAAGGACACCAAGCGCCGGGCGTAATCAAGGCGCAGCCGCGTGGCATCCGGGTTTGTCTGCAAAAACTCTCGCGAGAAATGCAGGGCGGCACGCGGCGACTCGCTCCATAATATCCTCGCCTTCAGAACGGCCGCGTCTTCCCAATGAGGCTTTAGGATCAAGGCCCGGTTGATAGCGCGCAACGCCTGAGGGGCATGACGAGACTGACGGGCGAGATCGGCAAGCGCGTAGTCACCAACCGGATCATGCGGATAGCGTTGACTCAATACACGCATCACCGTCAACACTCCTGGCGATGATCGATGACGCAATAACAAGGTGGCAATATGCTCAAAAGCAAAAGCCCGGCCGCCTGGTCCCTCACGGACCGTGACAAGGGCCAGGGCACGCTCAAACCCTTGTTCGGACAAAGCGAGGTGCCCGAGGCCCAGATTGGCATCCGCCAATGCCTCCAAAGCGCCCACCGACGTCGGTGCCTCTTGCACCCACAGGCGCGCCAGATGGTGGGCCTGGGCATAACGGCGCGCGTACAGCGACAACAGCGCCGATCGGCGCGTCAGGCCCTGGTCGCCGCTCTCTTGCGCCGCCTTCCCAAAGGCCTGAGCCGCGAGCCCAAGCCGCCCCTGCTGACCGGCGATATCGCCGACCAGAACATGATAGAGCAGCTTATCCTTAAGGTGCGACGGCGATGTTCGGGCGCGCGCCGAGGAAACCGCGGGTTTAAGGGGCGAGGTCGTGGTGGCACACCCAGCCAAGAGCCCTACCATCCCGACCAAGGCAAACGGCAGCCTACGTCGCATCATACGTACTCCAGAAAACCCTTTGTGAATATGAGAGACATCCAGACCCCTGAACGTCTATGCTCTCGGAAGAGCTGAGGGAGACCACGTCATGAATGTGATCCTACTCCCCATCCTGGCCGTGCTGATCTGGGTCTTCGCGTACCGCTTCATAGGTCAGCTCATCGCCACGATGGGAGGCAACGTCGGGCATTATAATACAGACAGCGAGCAGGCGGCAGAGCCCCCCATAAGCGCGGCGCTGCGGGATTTTGGGGTCCTGGGAACGCCCTTCTTACTGGCCGGGGCGGCCTTCGGCGTGCGCTTCGGATGGGCCCCCGCGTTCCTCTGGATCCTCCTCGCCAGCACTACAATCGGGGCCGCCGTGGCCATCAACCAAACGAACCAGGCGACCCCCCCAGGGCTTAGCGCGGCCAATGGCGTGGCCCGGCTTGTCATAAGTGCTTGGCTCGCGCTTTTGTGGGCCGCACTTGCCGCGCAAAGCGCGCACGCCCTGCTCGCCTTTTTTGTGCTCTACTTTGCCGCCGACAGGTTAATGCCGCTTGTCGCCACAAAACGGGCCGAACTCGTGGGCGGGCTCTTACTTATCATTGCAATCGCGGTGCTGTTCGCGGCCCTCGGGCTCTCCTGGCCCCTAGCCTTCACGGGCCAAGTCCTGCTCACCCTGGGACCGTTTCGCCGCCTCACCCCCGTGGGACCGCTCTTTTTTTATGCCCTTTTGTTTCTGCTGCTTATCCAAAAAAAGCGCCAGAAGCGTCTGGCCGCGCGCCCGGCATACGGGGCTTTCGGCGCACTCCTCTTAGGGGTAGCCATCGTCCTCATATTCCTAGCGGCCTTGGTCGGCCATCCCACGATCCCGATACCGCGCTTAAACCCCGAGGGGCTACTTCCCGCCCTGCCGCTTTTGGCCGCGGCCTTACCGTTCGCAGGGGCGCTTGCGCCTTTTGGAGACAACACCCTGGCTGCCCCCTCCCGACGCGCGGTCTATAGGCTTATCGTGCTGCAAGGAGTAGCAGCGGTGGGCTTTTTGGTGACCTTACTACTAGCCTTCCGGGGAGCTCTGTCATGGCGGCTCTTTTTTGCCGCTCATCCCGGCGCCGTGAGCCTACTCATGGCCACTGTGGCTGGCAACGGCCGACTTATGGGTTTCCTGGGTCTTGGGCCGTGGGTGGGCCAACTCCTGCTCACCGGGCTTTTATTGCTTACGGCCGCGAGCCTTGAGAGCCACCAACGGCGCCTCATCGAGCGCCCGATCCCGAAAGCGCCCCTTCAGCCCCTCATGGCGACACCGCTCTTGGGTGCCCTTTTATGGATCGGCCACGGACTCACGGCCCGCGATCAAATTGCCATGGGAGCACTTCTTGGCATCGCCGCCGCGAGTGCCGTAATCTGGCAAGGCCGTGCGCTACCCCGCTTTGTGGTATCCTTGAGTCTCGTATTACTTGCGCTAACCGACATAGCCCTTATCGTCATCGGAGCCACCGATCCGAGCGGGCATCCGATACGGACCGCTCTGTCGGGAGCAGTCATGACCACCGAGGCCGTCGCAGCGGCCCTGCTTTGGCGGGCCCGGTTCCGACCTAAAGACCATGCATCTCGTCACTCTGGGAATCAATCATAAAACAGCACCCCTATCCCTAAGGGAGCGCGCGACTTTTGATCCCGAGACCTTGCCTCAGGCGCTTGAAGCCGTCGCGGCTCAAGGCGCCGACGAGGCTACCATTCTTTCTACCTGTAACCGAACTGAGCTTTACTGCGGTTTAGAAAACAACACTGCGGATCCGTTCGTCGCCTGGTTTTGCGACTACCACAAACTGTCTCCCCGGACCGTGCGTCCGCATCTTTACGTCCATAGCGGCCGCCTCGCCGTAGCTCACGCGTTTCGGGTCGCCTCCGGCCTGGATTCCTTGGTGCTGGGAGAACCTCAGATCCTCGGCCAAATGAAGACCGCTTTTGCCGTCGCCCACCGGGCCGGGGCCACCGGCAAAATGCTGAACCGCCTTTTTCAACACACCTTTTCGGTCGCCAAACAGGTACGCACAAACACCGCGATCGGAGCCAACGCGGTATCGGTCGCATTCGCCGCGGTGAGCCTCGCGCGCCGGATCTTCGACAAGCTCTCAAACCAGACGGTACTGCTCATAGGTGCCGGCGAGATGATTGAACTGGCGGTGCGACATCTTAAGGAACAAGGTATCGGTCGCATAATTGTAGCCAACCGCACGGTCGAAAGAGCCAGTAATATCGGCGACATTTACGGTGCGCAAGCGATCTCCCTTCTGGAACTGCCCGACTACCTCAGTAGCGCCGACATCGTCATCTCTTGTACCGCAAGCTTGCTCCCTATCCTTGGGAAAGGAGCGGTCGAGAGCGCCTTGAAGGCCCGCAAGCACAAACCCATGTTCTTGGTCGACCTCGCAGTCCCTCGCGACATCGAGGTGGAGGTGGGGGATCTGAACGATGTCTATCTCTATAGCATCGACGACCTCAAGGATGTGATCGAAGAAAACATTCAGTCGCGCCAAGCGGCGGCGCGGGAAGCCGAGACCATTATCGAAGGCGAGGTCGTCCAGTTTATGCGCTGGGTGCGCTCGCTGGACTCGATCCCGACCGTGCGGGCTTTACGCAGCGCCACCGAGAGTTTGCGCGACATGGAACTCGAAAAGGCGCGGCGCGCGTTGGAGCGGGGGGAACCGGCGGACCAAGTTTTGTTGCGATTTGCTCACAGCCTTACAAACAAATTCATGCATCCACCGAGTACGGTTTTGCGCGAAGCCGATGCCGAAGGCAACACCGATCTCATTGGCGCAGCCCGCGCCCTATTTCGCCTCGACGACAAGACGCCCTAAATGCACGCATCAATCGCTAACAAGCTAGAACGACTGGTGGCGCGGCTTGAAGAGACAACGGCCGAACTCTCGGATCCGTTTGTCACCCAGGATCAGGACCGCTTCCGAAAACTATCGCGCGAACACGCCGAGCTGACACCCGTTGTGGACCGCTTCCAAGCCTGGCGGCACACATGCGATCAGGTCCTAGCCGCCCAGTCTTTGCTACACGATACCGACCCGACCGTGCGACTGCTGGCCTCCGAGGAGATAGCGGAACTTACGGAAGCGCAAGAAGCCCATGAGGCGGAGCTTAAGCGACTAATGCTTCCGCGCGATCCGAACGACGAGCGCAATATCTTTCTTGAGATCCGCGCCGGTACCGGGGGCGACGAAGCGGCGCTTTTTGCTGGCGACCTTTACCGTATGTACACGGGCTACGCGACGCGCCGTGGATGGCAGGCCGAGATTGCCCATGCCAGCGCCGGCGAGCATGGTGGCTATAAAGAGATCATCGTGCGCCTAGCTGGGCCCTCCGTTTACTCGCGTCTGAAGTTTGAGTCGGGAGGCCACCGCGTACAACGGGTGCCGGCTACCGAGGCCCAAGGCCGGATCCACACCTCCGCCTGCACAATCGCCGTCATGGCCGAAGTGGAGGAGCGCGAGATCACGATCAACCCCGCCGAACTGAAGGTCGACACCTTTCGGGCCTCGGGGGCCGGCGGCCAACACGTCAACAAGACTGACTCTGCCATCCGCATTACTCATCTGCCGACCGGCCTTGTCGTCGAATGTCAGGACGAACGCTCCCAACACAAAAACCGCGCGCGCGCTTTATCGATACTGGCCTCCCGGTTACGCGCACAAGAGCAGCGCGCAAAACAGGAAAAGGAGGCTGCGACCCGACGTAAGTTGGTCGGGAGCGGCGACCGGTCCGAACGCATCCGAACCTATAATTTTCCGCAGGGACGAATCACAGATCACCGCATCAATCTGACCTTGTACCGTTTGGAGCGGGTGCTCGAAGGCGACTTAGATGAGCTGATAGACGCCCTCATTGCCGAAGACCAGGCCGAGCAACTGACGGCGCTGGCCTTGGAATGACTACTCTTCAAGATTTTATCGCCAAAGCGACGCGCGGCGGCGCCTTCCAGGACAGCGGCCACCCAGCGCAAGAGGTATGGGCTTTGGGGTGCTACGTCCTCGGTCGGCCTTTAAGCCAGCTACTCGCAGCACGCGCTGAAGAATCGCTGGGTCCACAAGAAGAGGTGCGTTGGAGCGAACTGATCGCGAGACGGCTTTCGGGTGAGCCGCTCGCCTACCTGCTTGGGACTGCCGAATTTTGGTCTTTGACCCTGCGAGTAAGCCCAGACGTGCTTGTGCCGCGGCCCGAGACCGAACTTCTGGTAGAACACGCTTTAGCGGTCTTTGCGCCCGGGCCTCTACGCTATGCCGATGTCGGCACCGGGTCGGGCGCCATTGCGCTTGCGCTCAAAAAGGAGCGGCCCGCGGCGTTTGTGGTCGGCTTTGACAAAAGCGATAAGGCTCTCACTGTTGCCCGCTCTAATGCTCTGGCGCTCGGACTCGACGTGAGCTTTGTCGCGAGCGACTGGCTGAACGCGGTTCAAAGGGCGCAATTCGATGTCATAGTCAGCAACCCCCCCTACATCCAGAGCGGCGACCGGTGCCTTGCGGCTGATGGCTTACGCTATGAACCCCGTCTCGCCCTTGTGGGTGGGGAGGATGGACTAAGCGCCCTGCGCACTGTAATCGCGCAGGCCGCCTCCCGCCTGAACGACGGGGGCCGCCTCCTTCTCGAACACGGCTTCTCTCAGGGGCCCGCTACTGCGGCCTTGTTGCGCGAGAGCGGTTTCACGACTATTCGCACCCATACGGATCTCGCCGGTCACGAGCGCGTCACCGAAGGAGTTTTTCATGGACGATAACGCACTTTTGCGTCATAGCGGGCACATCTTACTCCCGGAAATGGGCATAGTCGGCGTGCAGCGGCTTGCGGCCGCCCGGGTGCTGGTGATCGGTCTCGGGGGTCTTGGATCGGTGGTCGCTGTGTATCTCGCCCGTAGCGGCATTGGCGAACTCAGTCTCGCCGACCACGATGTTGTCTCCTTATCGAATCTTCCCCGCCAGATCCTGTACGACGAAGACAGCATAGGCCTTCTCAAAACCCATGTGGCAGGGGAGGCGCTAAAGCGCGTCGGTTCAGGTCACGTTCGCCTCGTAAGCGAGCGCTTGAGCGGCCCGCGTCTTCACGAAGAAGTAGCTCGTGCGGACCTCGTCTGCGATGCCTCGGACAATTTCGCAACCCGCTTTGCGGTCAACGAAGCCTGTGTCGCGCACAACCGCCCCCTGGTGTCGGCCGCGGTCATCCGCTTGGTGGGACAAATCCTTGTAGTCGATCCTGCGCAAGCGGATGCCGGTTGCTACCGCTGCCTCTATCCCGAAACGGATGACGCGCGCGAGACATGCTCTGAAAGCGGCATATTGGCACCCGTAGCCGGCATAATGGGGACCCTGCAGGCCACCGAGGCTATCAAGGTCATCGCCGGGGTCGGCGAACCACTCGCGCGCGAACTACTGCTTTTCGACGCCCGCGATATGAGTTCCCATAAGATTGGCCGCCACCAAGATCCACTCTGTCCTGTGTGTGCCAAGCGTGCGACGTGAGCCCCGCCGCCCCGGCTTCTTCGGGCGAGCGGCGGGACTAAAGCGCGCGATCGCAGCTTTGCCATCTCTCATTCCAAAAACCACAATGGACTTCGCTCCCCGGCCAGCGAAGTTATGCAGGACGCCGGTTTGCGGCGATTTTGATGACCCCCGAGGACTCACCCAGGGTTATGCAAAACGGCGGCCTCTAAAGACCCCAAAACCGGTTGCCTTAGCACCTTCAAAGGCCGTATCCCTGTCGAGTCGGACCCAAAGGCTTGGGGCATACCCGCGTATATCCGAGTGATCGACCGTCGTTAACAGCCACTTGTGCCTTGATTCAAAGACTTTCGAACCAAAGGGGAAGAAAGACAGAAGAAAAACCACGTTGCCAATTGACAGGTCAATTCAATGGCGGGAGTTGAGCACAAAGCAGACCTGCATCGCTCAGCGCGCCAGCGGCGGCTGTGGCCGACAACCCGCCAACTAAGACTGCGCGCCCAGCCGTCGCTTCTTCGGCCATCGCCGACCCTCGAGTTCGCTGGCGCATGCGACATGCTGGCCGACACTAACTAGTCATTGCCTCTGCATTTAAGATTCGAGCGGCGCCTCTAGTCTTTGAATTTCAAACCGTAACGCGTTACACTGTAAGACGTTACGCAGGAGAACGCCATCTATGGCACAAGCAGCAGACCGAATGCGCGCAATGCGTGAGCGACGGCGCGCACAAGGGCTATGGGAATTGCGATTGGTCGTACCCGACCCCCATTCCAAGATCGTTCTGCGGCGGGTCGCCCGGCAGGCCGCCCACCTGGACCAAGCAGCAGAGCGAGAGGCGATGCGATGGATCGAATCGGTCTCGGAATTTGACGCGCAGTGAAGCGGGGCGACGTCGTTACGGTGGCGGCTCCAGGCGACTATGGGAAGCCGCGCCCAGCAATAATTGTTCAGACGGACGCCCTGCCAGCAAAACATGCTTCCGTCATCATCTGCCAAATGACCTCCGAGATTGCAGAGGCACCGGATTTCCGCATCACTTTAGAACCTACCGAAAAGAATGGTTTGCGGACGCGCTCGCAAATCATGGCGGATAAACCCGTGAGTATCCGTCGCGAACGCGTTGGACCCAGGATTGGATCGCTTGACGAGAAGGATGTCTCTCGACTGAATGTCGCACTTGCTTTTGTCATGGGATTGGCTGACTGATTACCGCTGGTACTGACGACTCCACTCCGGAAACACACATTTACACTGAGTCTAACACAATCGATGATTGCGTTTGCATTCCTTTGAACGACAGTCGCCGCCAGCAGGGAGTCGCGCTGCCAGTCCGTGCATTGCCGGTCGGAGTCCGACGAAACGCGCATGTAGCCAACCAACATAAGCGGATAACCAGTAAAATGGAATTTCCGTATCATAATGCATAGCGACAGGGTTTCCCGCACATTTTCTGAGGCTTTGCACGGACAGTTTTGCTGGTCGTCGCCAATATGTCGGAAAACAAGTGTTTTGCGATACCACCGTGTTGCAGGCTGGATTGGTTTGAATTATACTTTAATATAACTTAACACGTTGGAGGGGCACCATGCACACAACCAATCTGCGCAAAGTCGGTGGCTCAATCATGTTGGCCGTGCCGCCCGCCTTCCTTGACCAACTACATCTGCAAGCCGGCACGACGGTCGGCCTCGCTGTCGATCACGGCTGCCTGGTGGTCAATCCCAATCCACGGCCGCGCTACACGCTCGCGGAGTTGCTGGCCACCTCGGACTATTCGCAACCGCAACCGGCCGAGGAGCGCGCATGGGTCGATGCGCCCGCCGTAGGTGGCGAGTTGCTATGAGGCGCGGCGACATTTACATGGTGTCGCTCGACCCGACCGCCGGGCATGAGCAAAGTGGCAGCCGCCCCGTCCTGGTCGTGTCGCCTGCCGAGTTCAACGAAGCTACCAAGCTGTCGGTGATCCTGCCGATTACCAACGGCGGCGAGTTCGCCCGCCGCTTGGGCTTTGCCGTACCCGTGACCGGCATCAAGACCACCGGCATCGTTCGTTGCGATCAGCCACGCGTGATCGACCTGGCCGCTCGCCACGCCCGCAAGGTGGATACCCTGCCAGAACCCGTCATGGACGAAGTGCTGGCGAGAGTTGCTACGCTCTTCGAGTGAACACAGCATGAGCATGAATGAAGTTCACCGACTGGCAGCGAAGATCGGTCAGCACATGCAACAGCTTGCCGCCGAGGATGCCAGCGGGCACATCCCATCATCAACTGCTTGATGGGATGTGTGCCCGACCTGCACAAGATTTGGGTCGACACCTCTGGCCAGCAACTCATGACGCTGCCCCAGGAATTCCTTGGATTCTATCGCTACGCCCTCATGGAACAGGCGTCCTAAGCTGAGCGCAACAAGGTGTCGCGACCTTATGACGGCATGGCCCAGTTTTCCAAACACCACGAGCAACACGCGGCTCAATTGCTGGCAACGGCGGCAACACTTGAGCGCGGCTATCAGGCGTTTCTTGGAAGCGGCAACCTGCAAGTCTTTCAGACTCAAGTCAACGAGATGGGTAAGTTGTATCGACAATGGCTTTCCGATCTGCAACGTTTCAAAAGCTCTCTACGTGCGCAAGGTGTAAAACCCAAAGCATTGGAGTACATGGATGAAGCGTTCAGGCACCTTGCCGAACGCATTCAGAAGCTCGCAGGCTAGAGTTGGGGTGACGGAATTTTTTGGGGTTTGGACTTACATCCCCTTAGCCCGAGCACTGTGGTGGGCAGCCGGCGCGCGTCAAGTCCATGGCCAACCCCCACGACGGCGGACCTTTGCCTATCGATTTCCCGGACCAGGGCGGCGAGAACCCCCTAGAAAACATCTCTTGGGACGCCTCTTTAGAGACCTTCAATGAGCGTGAACTCGCCTTTTTGTACCAGGACAAAAAGACCGACGGTCACGAAAGCCGGTTCTCCAAATCTGTTGAAAGAGGCGAGGAGTACAAGAGACCCGAGCACACATCACACGACCACGCGGCCGGACGACTTACCCGCAAGGGGCTCAGCCGGCGGGGAGGGCAAAAACACCGGCGCCCCCACAACAAGGCCTAAGCGGCGTCTATGTCCCCGAAAAGTGCTGCCTGCAAGACCGCCCATTGTTGATCCCAATCGGCGAGCGGCGATGTCCGAAAACGGGTCCGGACCGCTTGCGCCACGCGACCGTCCACTGTGGCGAGCAGCAACTGAGCACATATCAGCGGCGTCGGCATCCCCGGGCGCAAAGGGGTGTCGCGCAGCAGCAGGCGCAGGTGGGTTTCGAAACGCTCGTAGAACTGCGTCAAGCGCTCGCGCAGACGCTCGTTCTCGCCGGCCAGGACGCTCCCTTGGAGAAGGTGAGCGAGGCCATGATTTTTATCAGCAAAGGTAAGCCAGAGCTGAAGTACCTGGCCGACTTTGGCGGGTGCTGGCAGGCTTTCGGCCGTAATCCGGTTAATGCGCGAAAAGACGGTCTCCTCCACAAAGTCGAAAAGGCCATCGAACATGCGCGCCTTGCTCGGAAAATGTCGGTACAGCGCGGCCTCCGAAACACCGACTGCGGCGGACAGTTGCGCTGTGGTGATAGGAGCGCCTGGGGTTTCCTCAAGCAGTCGGGCTAGAGTCTCCAATATCTCTTGGCGGCGCTCCCCGCGACGTGGACGAGCCATGACTAGGCGTCGCGCTCGGCATGCACTACCCGACCCGTGGAATCCACGTCGAGACGGAATCGCCCCCAGCACGGCACACGCCCGGCAACACAGCCCGCGCCCTCCATCAAAATCTCATCGAAGGACACAGCACATACGACCGTCGAAGCGGTCTGGTCCAACACGTCGATCTTGAGCGAATCGCTATCCGGCCAACCGTTTTGCGTACACAAAGAGGCGAGCATTGGTGTCTGGATAAAAAACCGGTCTATCGCCGACTGATCCATAATGGTCTCCTAAGCCCGAATGAGAGTGCCGACCCCATCGTCGGTCAGAACCTCGAGCAAAACCGCATGTTCTACGCGCCCATCGACGATATGAGCCGAACCTACCCCCGCCGATACGGCATCAAGAGCACACCGTACCTTTGGTAACATGCCCCCGTGAATAATCCCCTCACGAATAAGCTGCTCGGTTCTTGCAGCATCCATGTTCACGATCAGTTGACCGTCGGCTCCCAATACCCCAGCCGTGTTGGTCAACAACAAAAGCTTCTCCGCGCGCAGAGTCCCAGCCAGATAACCGGCGACAAGATCGGCGTTGATATTATAGGTCGCACCATCCTCTCCGATGCCAATGGGCGCAATAACCGGAATAAAATCCCCGCTGTCCAGCAGACTGACAAGCTCGGCGTTGATGCCCGTGACCTCGCCCACATGGCCTATATCTATGATTTCGCTAGGCAAGCCCTCGCCGGCGACCGGCCGCAACGCGAGCTTACGGGCCGATATCATACCCCCATCCTTGCCCGACAAACCGACCGCCTTACCCCCGTGGCGATTGATCAGATGCACGATCTCCTTATTAACAAGACCGCCCAAGACCATCTCGACTACATCCATGGTCTCTTGATCTGTGACGCGCATCCCTTGAATAAACTGACTTTCCTTGCCGATGCGCGTTAAAAGCTGCCCAATCTGAGGGCCGCCGCCGTGCACTACGACCGGGTTCATCCCAACTAACTTCATGAGCACGATATCGCGGGCGAATCCCTCCTTTAGGCGAGGATCAACCATGGCGTTCCCGCCATACTTGATCACGAAGGTCTTGCCTTGGAACTTCCGAATATAGGGCAATGCCTCCATAAGGAGGCCAACAGAGGCAGCAACAGAGGGCACGTCGTTCTCCGGCTAGGGTCGGCACTCAAATTACCCGATTTCCCCTCCAAAGTCAGCTTTTCCGGAACTTCCGTGGGCCAGAACACCGGACATGGCAGGCACCGCGCCCAAGACCCTAGGAAAGGGCCTTAGGCGCAGGCACGGGAGACACAAAGCGCCGACATAATGAGTATGACGCTTGCTTCGCAACAAAAGGGCCTCGCAAAGGAGGCCCCGTAAGTGCTGCCGAGAACTTTAGGATACGGTGATCTTCTTCGGCTTTACCTCTTCCGCCTTAGGTAAAATGAGTTCGAGAACACCGTCCTTGTAATTCGCGGCCACCTGCTTTTCGTTGATATGGGAGCCCAAGCGCACGCTTCGCGACAACTTACCGTAGCTCCGCTCCTCACGGATGACCCGGTCGCCTGCCTTCTCTTCATGCTGACGCCTCACCTCGCCGCAAATAGTAAGCACACCATCGGCCAGGGTGATGTCTATGTCCTCACGGCTCGCGCCGGGCATGTCCATTCGAATCACATATTCGTTCTCGCGCTCCGTCACGTCCATGGCAGGCACCGCGGCGTTCACTGGGGCCCCTTCAGCCCGGCGTCGGAGGGGGCGGAAAAACCCCTCAAGCAGATTATCCAGCTCATCGTTTACAAGAGTCCATCCAGTATTGCTCGGGCTTTGCATTAATGCAGTCATGGTAACCACCTCCTCGATTTCTTCCGGGGCACTCCCCCGGCGTGGACAATATTTGGGGGGCAAAAGCCATTTTTTCAAGCGCCATAAGCCCACAGAAAGGTGGGTCTTGCGGTCCATCCCTCTTGATGGGACTCCTATCGCGGCGGTACCCGCCACCCGCACCGGCCCCAAACCGGCGGCCCCCGTCCCGACCCATCCTT
>JAJYPQ010000054.1 GCA_021795255.1 Pseudomonadota bacterium | reverse complement strand
GTTCTTTGGTTCAGAATCACCACCTGCGACATTGTTCATCTCGCAAAGAGCAAAGACCAGTTCAGCGCGAAAGCGTGACGGCCAGTCCTTGTGGGCGATAACCAGCCGCCCGACGCGGCCTTCCACTACCGCGTCGGGCAGGCGCTTTCATCCCTTTTTGCGATAGTTCATGCCGGAACCCCAATCCGCAATCACCTCGAACGTCCAGCCCTAACGGGCGCGGTACAGTTCCAATACCTGCTTCTGTCGTTCCCAACCCGCTTTCTGGTCATGGCTGGAAACACGAGCATAGGCCACTGTACGACGCGGCGCTTCTGGCGCATGAAATCGCTCTGGGCGCAGCCACGCCAAATCATAGCGACGACGACCGCCCGGCGTGCGCCAATCAGGAACGACCTTGCCTTCACGCTTCCCGCATTTGCGGGATTTACGGCGCGACCCCCGGAATTCAGCGGCTTCGTGGATGCTGACCCTTTTGCGAAACATGCTCAAAGTTTCGATTAACGAGCAGGAAGATGCGACTATTTAATCAACAGTTAAGAACCCTAACACTCGACTTGGTCGGGACCTTATGCGCAACCGCTTGTCGGGCGATGGCACGGGGCGCCGGCCTGAGAACGAGCCAATGCTACGCTTGGCTGAGTTCGTGGCGTTCGCGCAACCAACGCTGGCGTAGACCGAGCAAACGCTCCGGCTCGCGGCGAAAAAGTTCCGAAGCCATGTGTGAGGCGTCCGGCAACATGTCCTCGTCACGGATCAGATCGGCGACCCGAAACCCGGGCAGGCCCGTCTGCCGAGACCCAAAGATCTCGCCGGCCCCGCGCAACTCTAAATCCTTGCGAGCGATAGCGAAGCCATCGTCGGTAGAACGCAAGCAGGCAATCCGTTCGCGCGCCAACTCGCCGAGTGGCGCTTTATAAAGCAAAACGCAGTGTCCCGGGATTGCTCCTCGCCCTACCCGCCCGCGGAGTTGGTGAAGTTGCGCCAAACCAAGCCGTTCGGCGTTTTCGATAACAAGCAGACTAGCGCTTGGCACATCGACCCCGACCTCGATGACGGTCGTGGCCACCAAGACCTGGACTTTCCCGTGAACGAAGTCCGCCATGACTTGATCCTTGGCGGCCGACTTCATACGCCCATGAATCAAACCAACCGCGAGCCCCGAAAGATCGCGCGCAAGCTCGGCATGCAAGGCCACGGCGGCCTTCAGATCCTGATCGCCCTCTTCTACGAGTGGACAGACCCAATAGGCCTTGGCCCCCCCGCGACAGACGTCGGACACGCGCGCTAGCACCTCGGGTCGGCGGCCTTGGGGCAAGGCGACCGTATTGACCGGGGAGCGGCCTTTGGGGCGCTCATCCAGAATCGAGATTTCGAGATCGGCGTAAACACTTTGCGCGAGCGTGCGCGGAATAGGGGTGGCACTCATCGCCAAGAGATGGGGGGCACGCTGAGCCGATGCCCCTTTGGCGCGCAAGGCTTGGCGCTCGCGCACCCCAAACCTATGCTGCTCATCAATGATCACAAGACCGAGGCTGTCAAAGCTGATCGCCTCCTGAAAGAGCGCTTGCGTCCCGACGATAAACGACACGCCCTCCAAACGCCCGCGCCCGGCTTGGGTCCCGGTCTTCGTGCCCATAAGTCCCGCGGTCTCGATACCGAGCGGCCCAAACCAGGCACTAAAGGTGTCTAGGTGCTGGCGCGCGAGGAGTTCAGTCGGGGCCATAAGAGCGGCCTGGAACCCGGCCTCGATCACTGTAAGGGCGGCGGCGGCAGCCACCAGCGTCTTTCCGGAGCCGACGTCCCCTTGCAAGAGACGCTGCATAGGTCGACTGCCGCCCAAGTCGCGCACAATCTCGCTTATGGCTCGGTCCTGACCCGCGGTCGGGACAAACGGTAAACGCGCAAGAAACGCGGCCACCAGACCTCCGGTACCCGCGCAACAGGGAGCGGCACGCTCACGGGCCACGTGGCGTAACTGCAATAAATGGGCGTGATGGGTCACGAGTTCTTCGAACGCGAGGCGTCGGCGCGGAGGGTCCAAGAGAGCGCCCCGGGTGGGGGCGTGGAGGAGCCTTAAGGCATCGCTGAGAGCTAAATCGTTCCCGGGATGCGCGGGCAAGTACTCCGGGAGGTCCGGAAGCACAAGATCTAAGGCCGTGCGAATGAGGCGGCGCAAGACCTTGACGCTCAGCCCATCGGTGCTGGGATAGACTGGGGTCAAGGTCGGCTCGAGCAAAGACCCTTCCCCCTGGCACCGATACTCCGGGTGGATCATCTCAAGCCCCTGCAGCCCGAACCGCGCCTCGCCAAATACGCTGATCCGCGTACCCGGGTCGAGCTTACGTCTCTGGGAGGCCGTGAAGTGGAAAAACCGTAAGCTAAGATGACTCGTGCCATCGGAGACCTGGACTACCAAGGCCGGCCGGGTGCGACCGGCCACGTCCGCGCTCACGATCTCGCCCTCGACCACAGCCACCTGGCCCGTTGCGAGCCGCCTTATGGGCCAGACCTCAGTCCTGTCTTCATAGCGAGAGGGCAAGTGGAACGCCAGATCGCTCACGGTCGCAATCCCCAAACGCGCGAGCTTCCCGGCCAGTGCCGGGCCCACGCCCGGCAGGACCGTGACCGGGCGATCCGCCGCAGGCCGCTCCGACGTTTTAACCGAGGTCGAGGATGGCATCCATTTCGACCAAGGCCCCGCGCGGCAAAGACGCGACCCCGATCGCCGAACGTGCCGGATAAGGTGGTTGGAAACGCGCCGCCATCAGCTCGTTGACTAAGGGAAAGTGGGTCAGATCGGTCAGGAAAACTGAAAGCTTAACGATATGACGAAATTCGCCGCCAGCGGCCCGCACCACGGCCTCTAGATTATCCAAGACTTGGATGATCTGGGCCCGTGGGTCGGCGGCGCACAGGGTCATTGTCTTCGGATCGAGCGGGATCTGCCCGGACAAAAACACGAGGGAGCCGGACCGCACGGCCTGAGAATAGGTCCCGATCGCGCTCGGCGCGGCCTGTGTTTCTACAATGTCGAAGCCCATACTAGCCTCGTTTACGGTTAATGCGCACGACCGCCTCCTGAGAACGAATACGGCGGATTATACGCGCCAGATGGGCCCGGTTTTGGACCTCAATGACAAAATCCATCGCCGTGTCCTGGCCATCGCGCTCATCGATAGCCACAGTATCGATATTAGCGTCCATTTCGGACATAGCCGCGGCTACCGTGGCCAGCACGCCGCGCCGATTCTTGACCTCGATCCGAATAGCCACCGGCCACACGCCTTCAAGCCCGCTCTCCCACTGGATATCGATCCACTTTTCGGGATGCTTACGGTATTCCGCCACATTCGGGCAGTCCTCGGTATGAACGGTGATGCCGCGACCAGCCGTTAAAAAGCCTAAGACCGGGTCGCCTGGGATCGGGCGGCAGCATTTGGCGTAGTTGACCACCGCCCCCTCGGTCCCCCGGATAGCCAAAGACCCCGATGTCCGCGAAGAAACGAGTGCCGCCACTGGCACATCCGGTAGCAACTGACGAGCGACCACCGAAGCGATCCGGTTCCCGAGACCAATGTCCGCAAGAACATCCTCCCAGCTGGTCATTTTAAGCGTCAGCAACAAGGCTTGGCGCGCCTCCAAGCCGATCTCTCCTTCAAAACCCAGGGCCTGTAGGGCCTTTGCCAGGAACCGCTCACCCAAAGTGACCGCTTCGTCATGGTGTAGGTTCTTTAGGTAGTTACGGATATGAGCGCGCGCCTTGCCCGTGACCACCGAATTGAGCCACGAGGGATGTGGGGCACTATAGGCAGACGTGATGACCTCGACGTGATCGCCGTTACGTAGCACTGCGCGTAATGGCACGAGCTGATGGTTGATACGAGCGCCGGCGCAGCGCTTGCCGATATCCGTATGCACCTCGTAGGCGAAATCGATCACCGTGGCGCCTTGCGGCATCTTCTTGATATCCCCATTAGGCGTAAAAACGTAGACCTCGTCTGGGAATAAGTCGATTTTGAGATGCTCGAGAAACTCCTGGGGATTACCGGCTTGTTGCTGGATCTCCATCAAGCCTTGCAGCCATTGTAACGCCCGTTTCTGCATCCCGACATCGCCGGTCTTATAGAGCCAGTGCGCAGCGACGCCGGTTTCGGCCACGCGATGCATGTCTTCCGTACGCACCTGGACCTCGATCATGACCCCGAACGGTCCAAAAACCACCGTGTGCAGCGACTGGTAGCCATTAGTTTTCGGGATCGCGATGTAATCCTTGAATCGCCCCGGAATGGGCTTGTAAAGATTATGGATAACGCCGACCGCGCGATAGCAGGTATCCGCTTTGTCGACCACGATGCGAAACGCGAGCAGATCGTAAACTTGCTCGAACGACAAACCTTTTTGGCGCATCTTGCTGTAGATGCCGTAGAGATTCTTCTCTCGCCCCGAGACGTCCCCCGGCAGGCCCTCGCGGCGCAACTGGGTCACAATGGCCGCCCGCACCTTATCGACTAGGGCTTTGCGGTTGCCGTGGCGCTTACGCACGGCCTCCTGCAAAATTCGATAGCGCAGGGGGTAGAGTATCGCGAAGGCGAGATCCTCAAGCTCGACCGACCAGGTATGAAGCCCAAGACGGTTGGCGATCGGCGCGTAGATGTCGATTGTCTCGCGAGCAATGGCGCGTTGCCGGACCGACGACAGGACGCGAATCGTACGCATGTTATGCAGGCGGTCCGCAAGCTTGATCAAAATGACGCGGATGTCGCGGGCCACGGCCAGCAACATCTTGCGGTAATTCTCGGCCTGCTCTTCTTCCTTGTTCTCAAAGGCGATCTGACCGATCTTGCTCACGCCGTCCACAAGTTCGGCGACTTCGTCGCCAAACTGGGCTTTAATCTCGTCTTTGCGGTGCTCGGTATCCTCAATGACGTCGTGAAGAATGGCCGCCATCAAACACGTTGCGTCGAGGCGCAAACCGGCCAGCAGGCGCGCCACTTCCAGGGGATGGTAGATATAGGGCTCGCCGCTCCGCCGCCTCTGTCCTTCGTGGGCTTCGGCGCCGAAAAGGTAGGCGTGATAGATCGAGGCAATTTCTTCGCGGCCAAGGTAGCCCTCAAGGAGCGACAGAAGGTCGCTCACATGGAAAGAAACTAAGGCGCCTCCTGCTTCCCTAGCTGGCGGGGTTTGGGCTGAGCTCGCCACCTGGTCCAATGGGTAGGGCGGCGTCGTCATCGGCCTCCAATCCGGTCTCCGGGTTATCATCCAAGATCGCGTTTGTCACAAATCCTTCGGCGATCTCGCGCAACGCCAACACCGTGGGCTTATCGTTTTCCCGCGGGACGCACGGTTCTGCCCCCGCCGCCAATTGCCGTGCTCGTCTCGCCGCTACCAAAACGAGCTGAAAACGGTTTTCCACATGATGAAGACAATCTTCGACGGTGATACGGGCCATAGGAACTCCTTTAGGAACCTGTTTAGTTTAGCAAATGCCGCTATCGACCGGTAGCTAAGAGCGTGGCCGGATCGAGATTGAGGGGACGACGCTCTCGGCCTTCGAAAATCAGAGCCCTGAGGTCAGCTAAGGCCTCGTCAAACTCGTCATTCACAACCACGTGGTCAAACTCCCGATAGTGCGAAATCTCATCGCGAGCGGCCGCCATGCGCCGCGAAATGACGGCCTCTTCGTCCTGCCCGCGATCACGCAAGCGCATCTCCAAGACGTCCAGGGAGGGCGGCAAAATAAAGATCGTCAAGACCTGAGGCCAAGCGGCCTTGATGCGCCTCGCCCCCTGCCAATCGATATCCAAGATCACGTAGCGGCCGGCCTTCAGGAGGCTTTCGACCGCAGCCTTGGAGGTTCCGTAGCGGTTGCCGAACACCTCGGCATGCTCCAAAAAGGCCTGCCCCTCAACCAAGTGGGCAAAGGTCGGGGCATCCACGAAATGATAATGGACACCGTTTTGCTCGCCGGGGCGCGGCGCGCGCGTCGTGTGCGAGACCGAGACCCCGAAACGGAGATCTGCCGTCAGGGCCTTCGCTAGGCTACTCTTGCCCGCGCCGCTGGGCGCCGAAAGAACGATAAGACGGCCTTCCTTACTCAATGTTCTGCACCTGTTCACGCATTTGTTCTATCACCACTTTAATAGCTAGGGCCGCGCTTGTGATCTCGACCGAGGGCGACTTCGAGGCCAGGGTGTTGGCCTCCCGATTCATCTCCTGCATCAAAAAATCGAGTCTGCGACCCATAGGTCCGCCGCCCCCCAAAGCGGTCCGCACCTCAGCCACATGGGCCCCCAGACGGTCGAACTCCTCGGTCACGTCACTCCGCTGGGCCTGCAAAACGACCTCTTGCTCCAATCGCGTCGGATCGAGAGGCACGTCCAGGGCCTTGACGCGCGCCTGTAGTCGTTCGCGCAGGCGGTCTTGGGCCGTTACAACCAGCGGCTTTAGAGCCTCAAGACGGGCCCGGATCTGCTCCAAGCGCTCGTTAAGCCCGGCCGCAAGCCGATCGCCCTCGCGTTGCCTATGGCTCACAAGCGACGCGAGCGCAGTACTGGCAGCGCTCATAATCGCGTCCTCCCAAAGAGGTGTGGGTGGCGCCTGTATAACGCCTGGCCAGCGCAACACATCCGCAAGCGCCAGGGGACCGAGGTCTGGATGAGCCGTCCGCACTGCCTCGGCCGTGCGCACAAGTGCGCTGGCGAGCACGAAATCGACCGCCAAGCGGCCTTGGGCGTCCGATCGGCGCACAGTGACCTGACAGTCGACCTTCCCGCGGTCAAGGGCCCCGACCAAACGCTGTCGGAGACTGTGTTCCAGCGCCCCCATGCCCTCGGGTAAGCGCACCGAGACGTCAAGAAAACGATGATTGACCGAGCGGATCTCGCAGATAACCTCCCCATGCTCGCATCGCGCCTGCTCGCGGGCGAACGCCGTCATACTTTTAGCGGAGGCTGTCATCTAGTCATAGTAACCGAAAACCCTGGCCCCTCGCAGCCCGGAGGACCGGGCCCCGATGTCAGGCCGGAAGTTAGCCAGGCCTAAGGCCATGGACACGCTGCATTCGGACCGATTTTGAGCTATTGTGGCTAACAAATGCGCAATGCTCCCACACCCCTGGCACAAGGCTACGTCTTAAAGGGCTACCGAATCGACAGGACCCTCGGGGGTGGCGGCTTCAGCTCGGTTTATCTGGCGACCGACCTTGAAACCGGCATCGAGGTCGTCATCAAGGAGTTTCTTCCGGTCACTCAAGCCTACCGAAACCAGGACGGGCGGGTCGAACCCCTGTCCGAAGAAACCGCGTCACTGTTCGCATCCGGTATTCGGCGTTTTTTTGAGGAGGCCCGCGCGCTCGCCAAGCTCCATCATCCCAACATCGTCCAGGTCACGAACTTCTTTCGCGCCCACAACACCGTCTATATGGTCATGCGTTATGAGATCGGGAAGGACTTGCGTTGGTACATCAAACGCCACCCCCAGGGCTTGAGCGAAAAGTTTTTGCGCACCGTCTTTCCACCACTCTTGGCAGGCCTTGATGAGCTTCATAAAAACGGCCTGTTACATCTGGACGTAAAGCCGGCCAACATTCTGCTACGCTCCGGCGGCAATCCCTTGCTACTCGACTTTGGCGCCGCCCAAAGCACACAGGAGCGTTCAGGTGGTATGAGCACACTCACCGCGGGATTTGCCCCTATTGAACAACATAGCAAGGGCCACATTGGCCCGTGGACGGACCTGTACGCCATAGGTGCCTCTATGTGGGCTTGTCTTAGCGGTCGGGCCCCGCCCCCGGCCACGGCGCGCGCCGTTAAGGACCGCTTTAAGGGGGCCCGACGAGTCTACGGCCGCCACTATTCGGGCCAGATCCTTGAGGCCATTGATTGGTGCATGCAAATGAACCAGCTCGAACGGCCTCAGAGCGTGGAACAATTGCTGGCCTTCTTGAATGAAGGTCCAGCCGCGAGCGCCCCCCGCGACAGAGGCGTGGGACGGTGGATCGAAAAATGGGCGTGGTGGCGGCTAAAACAGCTTTAAAATAATAAATCGGGGAGCGGGCAAGAATGGGCGACGTGATATGAAATACGTCTATGCATACGGGTCGCGTCAGGGCGGTCGCGCTCATAACGAAGACCGGGTGGCGGTGGCCGAACGCGATCAGGCAATCTTTATGGTGCTCGGAGACGGTCTTGGGGGCCACGATGGTGGCGAACTCGCCTCGGAAACCTTGTGCCGCGTGGCGATCAACGCCTTTCGCGCGGTGCGCTCGCCGCTCATACAAGACCCGTCGAACTTTCTGGCTTTGGTTGCCTTTCAGGCCCATCGATCGCTCCGGCAACTTGCCAAAAGACTCCCTGGGGACGTCGAACCGCGCACGACCTGCGTGTTATGTTTGGTGCAAAACGGCTGCGCGTATTGGGCCCATCTCGGCGATAGCCGCCTATACCACTTCCACCACGATACCTTAGCTGCACGTACGCAGGATGACACGATTGTCGATGACTTTCAGGCGCGAGGCATATTGGATGAGCGGGAATCGCGCTCTCACCCGCGAAAGAGTCAATTGCTGGCGTGTCTCGGGGGGTGCGACGAGCCGACTATCAGCCTCAGCGCCGAAACCCCGCTAAGGACCGGCGACCTTTTGGTCTTGTGTAGCGATGGGGTCTGGGAGGCCGTGGAAACCCACGAATTGGCGCGCACCCTAGCCCATCCCGTCCTTGAAAGCGGGCTGACCGATCTTTTACTCGACGCGGAAAATCGCGGGCGAGGGGCCTCCGACAACATCAGCGCGATCAGTTTGCGCTGGCAAGACACGTCCGCCCCGGCCCTAGGTCTCGCCCCCCGCGCGCGGCGTTTGACGGCCGAGATCTTCTGGAGCGAGGGTCAAAAACTTGCCGTCCACAATAAACTCCGGAAAGAAGCACCGAAACCGTCTTCATAGAACGTTTCCTGGCGCGGCCCGGGCCGCGGGCCCCCGTGGCGTAATGAGTAGACCGAGCGCAGCGGTTGAGCGTGTCTTGATGGGCCGGTCCTCGGCGTCGATCTTTCTCGCTAAAGACTTGGGAGCTTAAGGGATTTCTTTGCTAAACTAGCCGTTCCCTCGACTCGACTTTTTAAGGAATACTCCATGCGACCAAGCGGACGCGCCCCGAATACCTTGCGCGCCATCCAGATCACCCGCAAGTTTACCCGTTATGCGGAAGGTTCCGTGCTGATAGAGTTTGGGAATACCAAGGTCTTGTGCACCGCCAGCATCGATGAGAAGACCCCGCCCTTCCTAAAAGGGCGCGGACAAGGCTGGGTCACAGCCGAATATGGCATGTTGCCGCGCGCCACCGGCCAACGTACGCAACGCGAAGCGGCGCGTGGCAAGCAAGATGGTCGCACGGTCGAGATCCAGCGCCTTATCGGCCGGTCATTACGGGCCGCGGTTGATCTCAAGGCCTTGGGCGAACGTACCATCACAATCGACTGCGACGTCTTGCAGGCGGACGGTGGTACGCGCACGGCAGCGATTACCGGTGGCTACGTAGCCCTGGTCGATGCGGTACGCTTTCTGAAGACCCACAAAGTCCTGAAAGACGAACCTTTGCGTCGCCAGATCGCGTCGATATCAGTGGGTATACACCAGGGCGAGCCGATCTTGGACCTCGACTACAGCGAGGACTCGAACGCCGGAACGGATATGAATTTCGTCATGGACGACGGCGGCGGATTCATCGAAATTCAAGGCACGGCTGAGCGCGGGAGTTTTCAGCTTGAAGAGATGTTGGCCATGGCCGAGCTTGCGCGGAGCGGCATTAAGGAGTTAATGGCGGCCCAAAACGCCGCCTTGGCGCTCGCACCGTGAAGATCGTCTGCGCTACCCATAATCCCGGAAAGTTGCGGGAGTTACGCGGGGCGCTTGCCGAACACGGCGTGACTCTGGTGGCCCAGTCAGAACTGGCCATTAGCGAGGCCGTAGAAGATGGGCTGACTTTTATCGAAAACGCCCTCATTAAGGCGCGCCACGCGGCAAGAGCAAGCGGGCTGCCTGCCCTGGCCGACGACTCGGGGCTCGAAGTAGACGCGTTAGAAGGACGTCCTGGCATCCACTCGGCGCGGTTCGCAGGCCCCGCAGCGCAAGACGCGGACAATCGCGCCGCTTTGCTCAGGGCCTTGGCTGGCGTACCGGAAATAGATCGAGGCGCCCGGTTTTACTGTGTCTTGGTCTTTCTCCGCCATCCCGACGATCCACGACCTTTAATCGCCGACGGCGTGTGGGAGGGCCGCATCCTGACTCAAGAGACGGGAGATAAGGGGTTTGGCTATGACCCGCTGTTCTTTGTGCCTGAGTGCGGCCGGTCTGCGGCCGAATTGCCGGCCGAGGATAAACAACGCCTAAGCCATAGAGGCCGGGCTCTGCGTAAACTCGGTGAACTGTTTCGGTCATGATCAAGCAACGCGACCTCCCGCCGCTGAGCCTTTATATTCATATTCCCTGGTGCGTCGCGAAATGCCCGTACTGCGATTTTCATTCGCTTGCCCGTCAAGGCCCGCTTCCGGAGGCGAGCTATGTAGGGGCGCTATTGGCCGACCTTGATGCGGCGGAAGAGAGCCTTCAGGGTCGCGCCGTGCACACCATCTTCTTTGGCGGCGGCACGCCGAGCCTTTTTTCGCCAAGCGCCATCAACGAGATCTTGGCGGGGATCAACCGGCGAATACCGCTTCCTTGCTCATGCGAAATCACGCTCGAAGCCAACCCGGGAACGGTTGAAGCAGGCCGCTTTAGGGCCTTCCGCGAAGCTGGCGTCAACCGCTTGTCGCTCGGTATCCAGAGCCTGCACGACCCATTCCTTAAGGCACTCGGGCGCATCCATGATAGTCGCGAGGCCCAAGCCGCCATCGATCAGGCCGCAACCAGTGGTTTTCGTTCCTTTAATATCGATCTCATGTACGGACTGCCCGGGCAAAGCGCCGAGCAAGCGGCGGCTGACGTTCACCAGGCCCTGTCTGCGAAACCGCTGCACCTGTCCTTGTACGAGCTCACCATCGAGGCGCATACGGCCTTTGCGCACAAGCCTCCGATCCTACCCAACGAAGAGGAAAGAGAGGCCATCGAGGCCGCCGTCCAAGGTGCGGCAGCGAGTGCTGGCCTTGAGCGGTATGAGGTCTCGGCCTACGCGCGCACAGGATTTCGCTGCGCCCACAATCTCAATTACTGGGAATTCGGCGATTATTTAGGATTGGGGGCTGGCGCCCACGGCAAACTTAGCACCAGACAGGGGGTCGTTCGGGAGGTACGCGCCCCGGACCCCGAACGGTATATGAGCGGAATAGACCGGATCTTGAGTCGCCGCGTGCTCTCGAAGGCCGATCTCGTATTTGAGTTCCTATTAAACGCGCTGCGTCTTACGGAGGGATTCAGCGCCCAACTTTTCGCGGCGCGCACCGGATGCGACTTCAGCGAATACGCCTCCCGATGGCAAAACGCGGCGGCCCAAGGCTTGCTGCTCGTTGATGCCGAGCGTGTGCGCGCCACGCCGCTCGGCCGCCGCTTTCTCGACTCTCTCCTAAGCTCACTACTCACGAGCGCCGATCCGGCACCAATGCCTCCGGGGGAACCTCGCCATGCTCTGGGTTAAAGCCTTTCATATCATTTTTGTCGTTACCTGGTTCGCTGGCCTTTTTTACCTGCCGCGACTTTTCGTCTACCACAGCCTGACCGAGGACGCCGCGGGAAACGCGCGCTTTGTCATCATGGAACGGCGGCTTTACCGTTTCACAACCCCCAGTGCCGTCTTGGCCGTGGGCTGCGGGCTTTGGCTATGGCTCGGATTCGGCTTCCATGGCCTCTGGCTCGACATCAAGCTTGCGCTTGTGGCTGGATTGATCGTCTACCACATCTATCTTGGAAAGCTGTGTCGGGAACTCGCCGCCGGCCAGAAGCGTACGCACACGTTTTACCGAATTATAAACGAAGTGCCGGCGCTGGCACTCCTGGCCATCGTTATCCTGGTCGTCGTCAAACCCCCCCTCTAAAGGCGACTCTTGCGTAAATCGGATACACTTTAGGCTGAGACTCGGCCACCATAAGGCTGGCTCGGCTCTTTATTTAGTATTTAATTATTTGCTAATATATGGGCCGGACCAGACGATCTCAAGGAGCCTGCATGAGGCGGTTTTGGGTCACGCTAGCCATCACGCTCATGGGCGGGGTCTTGCCCCTAGCCTCGGCTCGGGTCTTCACTCTGCATCAAGCCGTGCAGTTTGCGCTCACTCACAATAGCGCCTCATCCATAGCGCGGGCCAAGGAGCTTTTGGCGCGAGACGAGAGCCGTATGGCCCGCGCTCAGGGCGGACCGCGGGCCAACGTCAGTTACGGTTATCTCGTCAGCAATAACCCCCTCGAAGCCCTTTCCGCGGAACTCGAACGCCGTCAGGTAACGGCCCAAGACTTTGCCCCAAGCGCCCTAAACCATCCGGGGACCACCCGCCTTGGCACGACGTCCCTTTCCTTATCGTGGCCGCTTTATACTGGCGGTGCCATCGATGAGTCTATTCGCGCCGGGTATTGGGGCCAAAAGGCGGCCCGGGGATTTGCGCGGCGAACGCGGGAACACGTCATAGCCGGTGTGGTGCAAGCTTACGAAGGTCTCGCTATGGCGCAAGCGGCTCGGCACATCGCCCGCGAAGCGGTCGCGGCCGCATCGCGCCATGCGCGCACGACCAGCTACTTATTCGCGCATGGCCGCATCGTGCGTTCCGATGCCCTGACGGCGTCGGTAAACCTCGGCGCGAATGAAGAGCTGCTCGCCGAGGCCGAAAGCGACGTGGAGACGGCGCGGGAGAGCCTCGGGCTCGCCATGGGGGCCCCGGCTGGGCTTATGGTCCATATACCCAACAGCCCCCTGAGGACCCCAACCGTACCCCAGAAATCACTCAACCATTATCTCCACACCGCTCTCGTCCAACGTCCCGATGTCCGAGCCTTGCGCGCCGAGGTTCTCATGATGCGCTCGCGTGTACGGGCGGCGCGCGCTCAGTCTTCAATCCACGTGTCCCTTATGGCGCAATCGCAGTGGTTTAGCGAGACACCCGCTTTGCGCCACAACGCCTGGACCGTTGGCGCTGTCATCAGTAAATCGCTGTATGACGGGGACCGCGCGCGCGACCATGCGGATGTCCTACAAGAACGGATGGCGGAGGTCGATGGGAGGCTGGCGGGCCTCAAGTCGCGGATCGACTACGAAGTGACGACAGCCTACGAAACTATGCGCACGGCGGCGCGACGCTATCGGATAGCCCGTGCCAACGTGGCCGGTGCCCGGCGCACGGTAGCCCTAGTTGATAGGCGCTATGGCGAAGGTCGCGCGATCCTTCTCGAACTTTTAAACGCTGAGCAAGCCCTGGTCCAGGCCCGTGAGCAAGAACTCGGCGCGCTTTATGCCCTGGCCCGTAATCGCGCCGGACTTGCCAGCGCCTGTGGGACCTTGTCCATGACATCTCTGCCCACATGGCGCGCGCACTCATGAGACAAAGGCTTGGGGTACTCGGTCTCACCCTTCTGGCGTTAAGCGCTTGTGCTCACCATGCACCGATGCCGACGCCGCCCGATAGACTCCCCGTCGTCACAAGGAGGGTTCTCATCTTACGAAAGGCACAAGATCGCGATGCGCGTGGCGATGTCGTCATACCACGGGCCGCGATTGCGACTTGGGGCGGTATACCCGGCGTCTTTGTTTTAAGCCGCCATGAGCGGGCGCGGTTTCGTATGGTGAAGATCGGGACCACGAGCGCCACTACGGCCGAGATTCTGAGTGGACTTAGTGGCAACGAGACGCTCATTCTGCCGCCTTTCCGTCACCTCTACGATGGCAGCCCGGTCCGGGCTCGAGCGCTGCCGCAGTAACCCTATACGATTAAGAGGAAGCCATGGCCGCTCGCGATCCGCATTCAGAAGAGCCGCTCAACATAGCGGGGCGACTGACCCGCTATTTCATCAATAGCAAGATCACGGTCTTAATCATTATCGTGGCCCTGCTTGCGGGCGCCTTGGCCTTGTATCTGACGCCCCGTACCGAAAACCCGCAAATCGTAGTCCCAGCCGCCAATATCATTGTCTTGAAGCCCGGCGCTAGCCCGCGGGAGGTGAAAAACCTCGTTGTGGATCCACTCGAGGCCATTTTGCGTGGCATGCGCGGGGTGCATCACACCTATGGTCTGGCCATGGACTCCATGGGGGTAGTAACCGTCAAGTTCCAGGTCGGCCAAAATCGTGTCGCGTCCCTCGTGCGACTTTACAACAAGATCATGAGCAACATGAATCGGATGCCGCCGGGGACCGAGCAGCCGATCATACAGCCGTTGGACGTGAACCAGGTCCCAATAGTGACTATTTCACTCTCAAGCGCGCGTCTTACGGGCGTACAGCTGCGAGCCGTCGCGACTCGCGTCTTGCATCATCTGCGGCGCGTGCCCGGCACCGCGCGCGCCTATCTCATTGGTGGTCATGCGCCTGCTGCCGGTGAGA
>JAJYPQ010000521.1 GCA_021795255.1 Pseudomonadota bacterium | reverse complement strand
GCGAGACAATCGATATCTACGCGCCGATCGCCAACCGTCTCGGGCTTCACACCTGGTCGGTCGAGCTTGAGGATCTCGCCTTCGCGATCCTCTACCCTTTGCGTTACCGGATTTTGCAGGAGGCCGTGCGTAAGCGCCACGGCAACCGCAAGGCCCTGGTCGATAAGGTGCGGGTGGCCATTGTGACTCAGCTGCGCCGCGAGGGCCTACCCGGTGACGTCTCCGGTCGCGAGAAAAATCTCTACGGCATCTACAGTAAGATGCGCCAAAAGGGTCTGTCGTTCGAGCAGGTTTACGATCTGCTCGCGTTTCGCATCGTGGTCGATAAAGTGGATACCTGCTATCGCGCCCTGGGCGTTATCCATAATCTCTACAAGCCCATTCCAGGGCGCTTCAAGGATTACATCGCCATCCCCAAAACCAATGGCTATCAATCGCTGCATACAGTGGTTTTCGGACCCTTTGGGGTCTTGATCGAAGTTCAGGTGCGGACCGAAGACATGCATCGTGTGGCCGAAAACGGCGTCGCCGCCCACTGGCTCTATAAAACCGGTGACGTCGGGATGCAAAAGCGGGCCTTGCAATGGTTGCAAGGCTTGATGGAGATCCAGCAGCAAGCGGGCAATCCTCAGGAATTCCTAGAGCACCTCAAAATCGATTTATTCCCGGACGAGGTCTACGTTTTTACGCCTAACGGTGATATCAAGAAGATGCCGCGAGGGGCGACAGTCATCGATTTTGCCTACGAGGTACACACCGATATCGGCAAGCGCTGCGCCGGCGCCCGGATCAACCATCAGCTCGTGCCCTTACGCACGGTGTTGCGTAACGGCGACCATGTCGAGGTCATCACCTCGGCCTACAGCGCCCCGCACCCCTCGTGGCTCAATTCGGTGGTCACGGGCAAGGCGCGCGCGCATATCCGTAACTACTTAAAGAACCTGCGCCAAGACGAGGCGGTGACCTTGGGTGAGCGGTTCCTGGCCAAGGCCCTGCAGGCTCTGGGTTTTGAGGGGGAGGTCGCTGAGGAGGCGCGCCAGGCCTTGTTGCAGACACTCAAGATGAAAAGCTGGAACGACGTCCTTGCGGATATCGGGCTTGGCAACCGCATTGCGTCGGTGGTTGCTCGTCAGTTGCTCCCCGATGTGCCGGCGCCGGCGCTCGGATCTTCGCGAACATCGGGGTCTTTGGCTATTCGAGGGACCGAGGGGGCGGTGGTCAACTACGCCAAATGCTGCCGCCCGATCCCGGGCGATCCTGTCTTGGGTTTTTTAACGGCCGGTCGCGGCATCACCGTCCATACGGAAGACTGCCCGAACGTGGCGGAATACCGTAAGCATCCCGAAAAGTGGATCGATATCCAGTGGGAGAGCGGGCTTGAAGGCGTGTGGCCGGTGGCCATCCGGATCGAGGTCAAGAATCGACGTGGCGTGCTCGCCACGGTGGCCGCGGCTATGTCGGAAATGGACGCCAATATCGACACTGTGGCCATCGATGAGCGGGACGGTCAGGACACGGCCATGGATTTTGTCATCGAGGTCCAAAATCGGGCGCATCTAGCGCGTATAATCCGACGTATTCGTTCTCAGGAGGCGGTCGTGCGCATTAACCGTAAACGGGGCTAGTATGGGTTTCGAGGTCGTAGACACAAAGGCCGCGCCGAGCGCAATCGGGACCTATTCCCAGGCTGTGCGTTCCGGGTCGCTCCTGTTTTTATCCGGACAAATCCCGCTCGATCCGACGACTATGAAGCTGTGCGCCGTCGATCCGCGGGCCCAGATCGTCCAAGTTTTGGATAATCTGGAGGCCGTGATCCGGGCCGCCGGCGGCGAACTCCGTCATATCGTCAAGCTCTCGGTTTTCCTGACCGACCTGGCCCACTTTCCCTTGGTCAACGAGTTGATGGCAGCACGTTTTAAGCCGCCTTATCCAGCGCGCTCGGCGGTCGGGGTCGCGTCCTTGCCGCGCGGGGCCTTGGTCGAAATGGATGCCATTCTCGACCTTAGCTAAAGCATCGAGGCTGCCAGCAGGAGATCGTCCGGTCACGGTGCTACCGGGCGTCGGCCCGGCCTTGGCCGAGAAGCTTGGGCGTTTGGGTATCGCGACCGTGAGCGATCTTCTGTTCCATTTGCCTTCCCGGTATGAAGACCGCACCGAGGTCTGGCCCATCAGGCGGCTTGCGACCGGTCAGACGGCGGTGGTCGAGGGCGAGATCGTAGATGTCGAGGTGGCCGGTCGCGCCCGGCCGGTCCTGGTGGTTCGGATCTCCGACGGCGCGGGCCATCTGACCTTGCGGTTTTTTCACTTCACCGCCTCTCAGAGACGTAAGTTGGACCCCGGCACCCGGATAAGCGTATTCGGCGAAGTGCGTTTCGGGCTGCAGGGGCTTGAGATGATCCACCCCGAATATCGGGGCCAAGGGGAGGGGTCTTTACTCGAGGCGACCTTGACCCCCGTCTATCCCAGCACCGATGGCCTCAGCGTCAAGGCCCTGCGCCGCCTCATTCGTGCGGCCTTAGACTTGGCACTTGCGGATCTTCCCGAGTACTTGCCCTCGTGCCCCGGAAGCGACCTGTCTCTGGGTGATGCCTTAAGGCTGCTCCACGCCCCTCCTCGAGGCGCCCTCTTGGAACTTCCGCGCCGACGCCTTGCCTTCGAAGAGCTTGTGACCCACCACGCCCATCTTTTGCAGCTACGCCATGCGGCTCGTGAGCGGGCGGCTCCCTCCTGCGTAGGTACCGGAGCCCTGGTGGCGGCATTTCTTGCCAGCTTACCCTTTGTCCCGACCGCGGGCCAGGACCGAGCCATAAAGGAGATTGTGCGGGATCTCGCCGACAGTCGCCCCATGCAGCGTCTCCTTCAAGGGGACGTCGGGTCCGGAAAGACCCTGGTGGCGGCGGCCGCGGCTCTTGCGGTGATCGAGGCGGGGTTCCAGGCCGCCCTCATGGCCCCTACCGAGCTCCTCGCTCGCCAGCACTTCGATACCTTTAGCGCCTGGTTCGAGCCCCTAGCTATCGAGACGGCTGCGCTCATGGGCACCAAGACCGGGGGGCGGACCGGGCGCGGACGCGTGGATGGCGCGCCGTTTATCATCGGGACCCAGGCGCTTTTCCAGGAGGCCGTCAGCTTCGACCGCTTGGGTCTCGTGATCATCGACGAGCAACATCGGTTTGGGGTGCGCGAGCGCCAAGCCTTACGCGCCAAAGGGGCATCCGCTCAGCACGCCCCCCATCTTTTGGCCATGAGTGCGACCCCTATCCCGCGGACGCTCGCGCAAAGCGTCTACGCTGATCTCGAACTCTCGGTTCTCGATGAGCGCCCCCAAGGCCGCTCACCGGTCAACACCATC
>JAJYPQ010000520.1 GCA_021795255.1 Pseudomonadota bacterium | reverse complement strand
GCCGCACCATGGCCGTCGCCCGCATGTGTCTTCCGAAAAGCCGTGTGCGCTTATCGGCCGGCCGCCAGGGCATGAGCGACGAACTGCAGACACTTTGCTTCTTTGCCGGGGCAAACTCCGTATTTGCCGGCGACACGTTGCTCACGACCCCCAATCCCGCCCTAGCGACCGATCGCGCATTATTTGCCGCGCTCGGGTTACATGTCGCTAAGTCTTCCGACGCAGCGGAGGAGGCGAAAGCGGATCAAGAGGCCAGTCGTGGCGGGGGTACCGGGCAGCGAGGCTGCGCCTGAGTTCGGGATAGACCGTGCGCCAGAAACCGCGGAGATCGGACGTTACCTGTAAAGGGCGCCCGGCCGGAGACAACAACTCCACGGTCGGGGTCACCCGACCGTCGGCGATAGCGGGAACGCTCTCCATCCCGTAAAACTCTTGCACCGGAGCTATCAGGACGGGAGGCGCTGCGTCCTGATAGCGCAACGGCCGAATACGACCCGACCGCAAGCGCAAACCCGTCGGCGCCAGCCGCTCGAGAGCCGTTCGTTGCGCTGCCGACAGTAGGCCATAGCGCAAACCATAGGCCACGTCCAAAGCCGCCATGGGCGCCCCAGCAGGCAAGGCGTGAAGGGCCGGCGCCAACCACTGCTCGACGGTCGCGACGAGTGCCGCGTCCCCGACATCGGGCCATGGCTGTTCGGCTTGCCAGCAACGCACGCTGGCGAGCCGCGCCCGTAAAGCATGCGCCCCATCCGTCCAAGGAATAGCGCTCAACCCAAACCGGTGGACCGCTTCGCTTAAGGGGCCTTGAAGGTTTATTCCCGAAGGCGCGGGGACTGGGACACTGTGCAAAACGAGCGCGCCCAAGAACCGCTCCTTGCGAGCGCTCACGCTATGACTGCGTTCGTCCCAGGTCACAAGTACGCGTTCCTCGCCATAGCTCGTGACTGCTTGGGCCCACTGGCGCGGCGAGATCGGGATCGCCACACGGATCCAGATGCCGTCTGCCGTCTCCTCAACCGTAAGCGCAAGGAGTGCCGCGGCGCGCCCTAAAGGGTCGCGGGGCGAGACCTGCGCCCGCTGTCCCGAGGCCAATTTGAAGGTGCGATCCTGGGACTCGATCCGTAAAGCGATACGATCCCGATAGGAAAACAGCAAAAGCGCGGCTAAAACATCCGCATCGGCCTCGTAGTCGCCGCGCCACGGCGGCACGCGGCAGCGGCGTACGAGCTTTGCGAGGGTCCTTGCCGGCACCGAGTGGCGGTTTTCACGCAGCCATTTCAAACGCGCCTCAAGGCTGCAGTCATCGAAGTCGCGCACCGGGTCCCGCTCGCCGAGCACCGCCGCCACCGCGCAAGCGAGGGGCTTATGTGCCGGTTGCGCCCTGGTGATCGTCGCCGAAAGCCGGGGCGCAATACCCCAGGCAGCAGCCGATCGACCGGCAACCGTCAATTCATTTTTTTCGGTCACAAGATCAAGCGCCCGCAAAAGTCGCTGGCTGTCCTGAAGCGCCGGGGCCGGTGGCGGGGTCAACCAAGGGAGCGCCGTGCCATCGGGGGTACCCCATGCGATGAGATCCAAAGCGAGCTGGCCGAGATCGGCATGCTCGATCTCGGGGCTTGCAAAGCGCGGCCGCCCCCGATGATCGTCCTCGGTCCAAAGGCGCCGACAGCGGCCCGGGCGAACGCGCCCCGCCCGACCCGCACGCTGGTCGGTCACATCCTGGGTGGCCGGTAGGGTGACGAGACGGGTAAAACCGTTACCTTTGTCAAAACGCGCAACCCGCATGAGACCGACGTCGATCACGCCATCGACCGTGGGAATAGTGATACTGCTTTGAGCGACAGCGGTCGCGAGAATCACACGGCGGGTGGTGATTTCGCTTAAGACCGCATCCTGCTCGCCGGCCGTCATGTCGCCGTGAAGGCGAAGTACAAGGTACCCCAAGGTCCGGGCATCGCGCGCCAGTGCCGCTTCGCAGCGCCTGATTTCCCGAAGCCCCGGCAAAAATACTAAGATATCCCCGGACGTCTCGAGCAACAGTTCGACTGCAGCCGCACGCACCTGTTCCTCAAGGGGCCCCGTCGGGGGGCGCGCCAAGTAGTCGATCTGGACTGGGTGGCGGCGGCCGGTCGTCTCGATGACGGGTACCGCCCCGAAGTGACGCACGAACATGTCTCGTTCGAGAGTGGCCGACATCAACAAGACGCGGAGATCGGAGCGCAGACTGCGCTGGACGTCTTGAACCAAGGCGAGCCCCAGATCAGTGGCCAGATGCCGCTCATGGACCTCGTCGAAAATAATGAGTCCGACATCTGCCATTTCGGGATCCCGCTGCAAACGGCGGGTCAACACCCCTTCGGTCATGATCTCGATGCGAGTGGTAGGCGATACGCAGGTTTCTTGCCCGGTGCGGTAGCCTACCGTTTCGCCGGGCCGTTCCTGGCGGCTATGAGCCATCCATTCGCAGGCGAGCCGCGCTGCCAGGCGCCGGGGTTCAAGCATGACAATCTTGCGCCCGCGAAGCCAAGGTGCATCGAGCAAGGCGGGGGGCACGAGCGTGGTCTTGCCGCTTCCCGTTTCGGCCGACAAAAGGACTAGGGGGTGTGCGGAAAGCGCGGCCTTGAGGTCGTCAAGGCTGCCAGCAACCGGCAGCTCTACACCTTGGCTTAACGCCTTAGTCATGCGTGTACGACAGCGGCGGGATCGGCAAGGTCTGTCATGGTCCGGCCTATCATGATCATATCGCCCTCGCTGAATCGGGCCTAGAAACAGAGGCCTTGAGGCTAGCTCTCGCGGACGCCCCGCTATATAGGTCCAGGATGCGCTTCCAACAAGTGCGTGATTTAAGCTACGACGTTGCCTTGGGTTGCTAAGGTGCCAGAGCGGCCCTCGCACTCCCCCATCACCAGCTCGCAAACCGGGATGGTCGCGGGCGCCCCGAGCAGCTCGGCCGCCACCGCCTCCAACGTGACGAACTGGACCCGCATCGAGACCGCACGCGCCAGAAATTCGCGAAACCAACGATACTTGGCCATCCCCTCGATTTCGGCATGAATCGTCAGGACGTTAATCGAGTTGCGTTGCAGCAGCGAAAAATAATGACCAGCCAATTGTTCATCCGGAAAATCAGGGCGTCCCAGTAACTCGTCTAGCGTCGGGAGAGTCGTCGGTATCTGCAAGGTCCGAAATCGCTCTCCGGCCACGGAGGGAAAAAACGGGGAATGCCCACGCGCGTCGCTCGCGTAGTGGAAGGCAGACTCGTCATACACGGTAAGACTCTCGGCGTTCGCCTGCCAGCCGGCGGCGGCGGCGGCCCGTGATGGAGCCCCGAAGACGCGCTCAAACTCAGAGCGCG
>JAJYPQ010000519.1 GCA_021795255.1 Pseudomonadota bacterium | reverse complement strand
GCCACGTCGCCACCGCGAGCGAAGCGGTCCCTAGTGCGACGACAATATTTGCGAACTCAGATATGAGCATGCCTCACCCCGACCTCCCTACCAGATCCTCAGCCCTTAAATGAGTATATCTCTTAAGCATGTGTAAGGTTTTGTGTCCGGTAACCGCCGCCTCTTCCATGTGATTCGGGCCCTTTTTAAACAGCCTGGAGGTCACCTTATAGCGCAAGCCATGGAAAGTCAGGCCCTCGAACTCTCATTCAAATCGAAATCTGCTACCGTCCAGATACTCCTGAACGGTCTCTATCGCAATCCACCGCCGACCAAGAGTTTCGGCGACGCGGCCAGTGGTGTTAGAACCGGCAAACGGATCCAGGACTACATTATTTTCTTTGGTGAGAAATTTGACAAAGAATTCGGGTAAAACAGCCGGAAAACGCGCAGGATGGATCTTTACCCCATGCTGCTTGCATAGCTTGGTATAGCTATCGTTACTAGCGTTGTTACCCGCGCGAAAAAGGTCGGATGGCATATCATCCTCAAACACGTTGGGCGGGATCGACCCACCGGCAGAGATATCATCAAAGCTGCTATTGATGTTGTGGCCTGAGGGACGAGACGCCTCTTTGACGCCGCGCTTATTTAGCCGAATCATATCCTTACTGTAAGCGCGCAGAACACGGCGATTATCGGCGTTCGGCCACTCCGTTTTTCCAAGCCACCATACATGCTCGACTGCATCTTTGATACGAATACGCCGGACCGTAACCCATTCGGCTGGAACGGGCATTTTGGCCGGGTTGTACCAAAAGCAGTCTTGACATAGATGGAGGCCCAGCTCCTCCACTAAGGCTACAAGGAGCTTATACTGATAGACTGACCGAGTGGGGACCTTCGGATTCCAACTCCCCCCGAGATTGAGAACAAACGACCCGTCGTCCACGAGGATTCTTCGAATCTCTGCGGCGAAAGGAAGAAACCACTCGACATAGTCAGACTTCGGAACATTGCCGTAGGCCTTCTTGAAATGAAGGGCGTATGGCGGCGATGTAAACACGAGGTTCACTGAGCTATCAGGCATCTGGCGCATCGCCTCAAGGCTGTCACAAAGATAAGCGGCGCCGAGGTCGGTCGTGTAATAGGGCGACATCCCTGATACGAGAAGAGCGGGTCCCGTAGTAGGCGTAAACGGCAATGGCAAACTGGATGAAGGGTTCATTTAGCGCACCGACCTGAGGTAGTATTATCTCATTATGAGCATAATTTAATAGGTTGACGATGTCAACCGATATTTCTGACCTAATTAGCCAATCTGAGGCGGCCCGCCTTAGGGGATGCTCACGGCAGGCCGTGGCAAAACTTGTCAAGCAAGGCAGGTTAAGGAGTTTTATTGTGGCAGGCAGGGTACTTGTCAGTCGATCGGACGTTCTGAACTATCAAGAGAAGGCGCCAGGTCGTCGCAAAAATGTCACCCAGTGACCTTCAGCGGCTCAGGAGCGCCCTACAAGGATATACGAGGGACGAGCGACAAGAGCTTTTTCGGATACTGAGAGAAGAGTTTCCTATCCATGATCTCGAAACGCGTTTAGGAGCAACGGCCGAAATTATTTTGGAGGCCATCGCAAGGAGTAGCGATCTAACGCTACGCGGTGTCCGGGGCGTCATAGCCGAGGCCGCATTTAAGGAACATGTGGTAATCCCCTTGCTGACAGACGGATGGCGTGAAGATATGGTCGGCGGAGACAGCGCCTTCGATTTCCGACTCGCGGAACCTGCCACGCTTACCCAAGCTGCACCAGAAGTTCGGATTCAGGTTAAAATGCAACGGCAGAAAGAGCAGCGCCCTATGTACGCGTCGGAAGCGAGCAGGCGCTTGTTTCCCAGGGGCACAACCATGTGGGTTGTGGAGACACAGCGAACCCGCGGAGGCACCAACGCGCAAGGCCACAACACGAGACCATACCGATTTGGTGAGTTCGATATCCTCGCCGTAGCTCTCCACCCGTCCACTCAGGATTGGTCAAGGTTCCGATACACAGTGGGCAGATGGCTGATTCCCGACCGCGACGACCGCGAATTAATTTTTAAATATCAACCAGTCCCCCCTGTTGCGAACTCTGATTGGACAGACGATTTACGGGAGGCGGTCGCTTGGTTCCATGGCGGGCAACAAAAGGAGATCGATCGTGAATGGCCTTAGATATTAGCGAGACTGAAGGTGGCAACATCAGGCGACGATCTCCTGCTGCCCTCATCTAGGTTATATACCAAAATGCCTAGCAATGACCATGATTGGCGCACGAAGCGCTCGTCGAGTACTATGATCCGCCAGAACGCTGCTCTCGCAGTTACACTCAAGGAAAATGGAAGGTAATGGCCTGCTACATCATTTCTTATGACTTGCGTGGCGACGGCCGTGACTACGCGCCTCTCTATGAGGCAATCCACGCATACGGTACATGGGCGCATATCAACGAGTCTGTCTGGGCGGTTGTAACTGCGAGGACTGCCCAACAGATTCGAGATGATCTGCTTAAATATATGTCCGCAACGGACAGCCTGTTTGTTGTGAAATCTGGGGTCGAAGCCGCTTGGCGGGGCGTCCTGTGCCGTTCCAAGTGGCTTAAAGAATACCTGTGACTATGACGAGCGAGAACAGTTCAAGTGGTGCTGGTACAAAAATTGTCCGAGGCCCGGTTGATTCGCTCTCTATTTATGAAATCACAGATTCGGAGCTGAAGGTGCTTGAAGACGGGTCCCCAGATGCGCCCCTCCTCAACATCGCGATTGCGTGTTTGACAACTGGTGTTTCTTCTTTCTTAACGCTCCTGAGCGTGACGGTCGTCTCGATCGTAAAAGAATGCGTCTTTGCGGTGATAATAGCAATCGCTCTTGCTGTGGGGCTAACTCTCTTATTTCTTCGTGGCCACACGAAAGGACTGGCACGAGAAACAGTTAACAAGATAAAGGCGCGTATTCCACCCGACCCGCAGTCGATGGAAAAAGTGGTGCAACGTCCAGCTGTCCCTGGTCCAACAGAGGCGGTTGAATAGGGCGCCCATCGGAGCATCTTCGTGCGTTAATGCTGAGGGGTTCCCAGAATTTGATCGCGGGTACCGCTTTCTCGGGGTGCGAGGAAGCCTATCCCAGCCTCCCCACAAAATCCTCCGCCCTGAAGTGAGTATACCGTTTGACTATCTGCATGGTCTTGTGCCCCGTGATAGCCGCCACCTCCATAGCTTCAACACGGTTTTCAGAGAGCCTACTGGCCGCCTCGTGGCGCAAGTCGTGGAAGGTCAGGCCCTCGATGCCGGCGGCCTTGCAGCGTAGCACAACCTCACTAATCCAACAGCGGCACCAAATCCTCCGCCCGACAATGCGTGTACCGCTTCACCATCTGC
>JAJYPQ010000518.1 GCA_021795255.1 Pseudomonadota bacterium | reverse complement strand
ACCGAGAGTTGCTCGGAAAGGCCCTACAAAAAGCCCGACACACAGGCGCTCTCCTCCATCACGTGATCAGCGAGACGCGGGGCGAGCTTATTGCTATGGGCCGGGTGGGCGAGCGTGAGATAGCCCAGCTAGAACACTATCTTAAGCGCGATCTAACGGATGCCGCCTACTATCTAGGTAGAACTGGTCACGAACTGGCGGATTGGTTAGGCTTTGACGCGGCCTTAACGGAGCGGGCGTTCTTGACTATGTTTTCCGAAGCCGCCAACAAAACTACGGCAGAGTTGCTCCAGCTCAGAATCCAAGCATACGCCGCTGGCTACCACACGGGGGAAATGACGGGCCTAGGAACGCTGGTTTGCGATCAATGCCATGGCAGTCTCTGCTTTTATAAACCAGGCCACATCCCGCCCTGCCCGAGTTGCCACAACACGCGGTTTCATCGCCAGAGCATGGTATGACACATGTCGATCGCTCTCTTGTGTTCGCCGATATTTCTCCGACTACTTCCTACCAAGCACATCCATGCGCCACGGTAATGGGGATCTTATGCCGCGACCTTTTCCGGCAGAGACCGTAACAGACGGCAGAATGACAAGGAAATGACGCGCCTTTCGAGACGCCGCAACCGCCGATCTCTTGGTCACGAAAACTCAACTCAAAGCTTGGCTCGCGACAGCGCTTGGTTTCGGCGGCGCCTGGGGGCGCAGAGCTCCTTTCTTTGCGCAAGTCGTTGAGCGGCGGATGCGTTCGTGAGCCGGACCCTCTGGCGCCAGATGCCATGAACGCCCCTGATATCTGACGAAAGAGGTTCACGGCGGCCGAAATCATGCCGCTTCGTTTCGGGTCCACCGAGAGCAGCGCAAGGGAAGTAATCATCGACGTCATGAAGTCCATGCCAAGCGATACCACTCTAAACGCGGGCAGCATCTCGCTGTATTGACTGTCTACCACGGGAAGCGCAAACCAAACCATTATGACCGCAAGTGGGTTCGGGACGATAAAGGCGGTGCCAGAGCCTTGGAAAAAGCGCGCGGCGAGTCTAGCGGAGGATCGTAGGCGCAAAAGCGCAGGCCAGCGAACTCGTGAGGAACAAGCCGTGGCCTATGATAAAAAACACCTATCGCCATAGCGATCGCCCAGTATTCCGGCCGATAGCAGAAGCATCGAAAAAAATTGGGTGTAGGCTATGGTGATCCACTGCAGTGCCGCTACGTCGGCGTGATAAGAGGCTTGAGTCGCGGGCAGGCCTAGGTTGACCCTCGATACGTCAAGCCAAACCACAAAGTAGCCAAGAGATACCGCGACCATAAGGGCACGGGCTAGAATAAAGGCATCTGACTCGTGGGTGCGGTCGCTTGGCCCGTTGCGGCTATTCGGGCGCAGGTTTCGTTCGAAAAAACTTCGGCAAGCGGTGTGCGCACGATCTCGGTCTCGTCCTCCACGGTTATGCGCCAGACCAACGTACCCAAATTTCGCTCATCGCAGGCGCCGATCGGATGTTAACCCGATAAAGCATCATGGCAGAAATCGCCCGTAGGGCTTGTGCGGCCAACCCGTATCGGTGGATGTCGGGGTGACATGGCTTGTCAGGGATCCGCGCCTAAGGCCCCTCTGGCGAGCGCGTTAGCGGTCGCGGAACACTCTTTCCCGAACCCGCTGCCGTTTACGTCCGACATTGTCCCGGCGGCGCAGGCGAACCCGCAGCCATGCGGGCCATTTGTGTGGGCGCCGTACGGTGGACAAGGCCCGTAAGGCGGCGAGTCTTTGTCCTTGGCGCGTGATGACGCCACGCTTGGAGAGGGCGTGTGCCCCGCCCAAATGGAGCGACCCTCCTCCGCGACCCGGATCAGATGACGCCGTTAGTCCCTGGCGGTCGCAGTGCCTGCGCCACACAGCGTGGAGGCTGACAAGCCAGGCGCGCCGGTCCCAATTTTTGTCTGCAGGAGCAAAGCCTTTGGTGTCCCAAGTCGGAAAGCTGACCAAGGCATGAACATGGGGGTTGCGTGGCTGGTCGAGATGGACGTGCCAATCGACCGCGTGTCCGCGGGCCACGAACTCGTCTTCCAAAAATCCGCGCACAAGCAGGATCTGGGATTCAAGCGACCAGCCGCGCGGCAATGGCACGATCAGTTCGCGGGCGAGCCGCGCGTTGGCGCGGGTAAGATGGGCCTCGACAGCATTCCAAAGCCGGCCCGAATCGTGTAAGACCGGATTATTTACGTAGGCGGGAAGCCGCAGTTCGGAATAGCCAAGCCCCGGCCGTTTTGTAAAATTAAAGGTCTTTCCTAGCCTTTCATCATAAAGGCGTCTGCGTCCGCAGTAGGCGGCCGCGCGCACCACGCTTTGCCCCTGGCCACGGGAGATGTTGCGCACAAAAAGGACGGTATTCACGCGGGATCCTCGGCGATTGGAGAGTAGGCGTCGACCATAACGTTTGCTAGCTTGGCTTTTTATCGGGAGAAACCCGGTGCCGTCGGTAAAACCGCAAGCGTCTTTTAAGACCCGTAATCGTGCCGATCGCCGACGCCTACGAGCGCTTATGGATGCCGGTGAGCGAGTCGAGGCGCACGGCCTCTTGTACCAAACAGACCGGCTTGCCGAGCACTTGTCTCGAGGGGTCCGTGCCCATCCTGCTCCTCCAGGCTCGAAGCTCCCGGACGCCGACGGCTGGGATGCCGTCCCCCGAGGCCGGCCGCTCGCTCGCCCCAAGCCGCGCTCGCACCGTCTCTACCGTCTGCTCATAGCTCTGGCATGGCTGGGTCTCCCCGGCGCGGCCCTGAGCCGATTCTTACGCTGCCTCAAATCGCGCCCCCAGCCTGAACCGGTACTGACGGTGTGGCTTGGCGTCAGCACAGGCCTTCTCCACAACCGTGCCCATTATCGCGACCCGGGACGCCGTCCGGTTGTTCTTGACTCATCAGACCTGGGACAAAATCTTCTTGTTTTGGGTGGGATTGGCTCAGGCAAGACAACCTCTGTCATTCAGCCGGTCTTATGGCAGTGTTTGCGTCACGGGGTGGGTGGCTTGATCTTCGACATTAAGGGCGATTTCGGGGTGGCGGCCATGGGCCTTGGGCGCGCGGCCCATCGCACGCTCACCATAATCGGTCCTAAGCGCCGGGCCTTTAATCTTTTGCGTGGTCTGACCCCCGAGGCCGCCGCGGGTTTTTTAAAGTCGGCACTCTTGCTTACCGGTTCGCCGAGCGACCCATTTTGGATCGACACCGCCATCGAACTCTGTCGCAATGCCTTGGGGGTCCTGTCTTTTCTCCCCGAGCACTATAGCTTGGCGGGCCTTTACGACTACCTCTTCCATGATGAGGCGCGCGAGCGCTGGGATCGGGAACTCGCCGATGAGGCCGTGGGTTTGAGTCCCCAGGCGCTGCG
>JAJYPQ010000053.1 GCA_021795255.1 Pseudomonadota bacterium | reverse complement strand
CCTACAAGCCCCGCACCAACCCCTATTCCTTCCAAGGCCATGGGGCCTCCTGCCTGCCCTGGGTCTTCGATCTGGCCGGCAAATATGGCATCCGCGTGATCGCGATGGAAATTACCCACGACTCGCACTTAGACGAGATCCGCGAAGCCCTCGAAAAGACCGGCTCGCCGACCGGCGTCATGCTGCAAATTGGGACGCGCAACACCCAGAACTTCGAGCTCCTGAAAATCGTGGGCCGACAGAATCAGTTTCCGGTCCTGCTCAAACGCGGTTTTGGAATCACGCTCGAAGAGTCCCTTAATGCCGCTGAATACATCGCAAGCGAGGGCAACCGCAACGTCATTTTTGGCTTACGCGGCATGAAGACCAACATGGGCGACCCACATCGCAACTTCGTCGATTTTGCCCATGTGCCGGTCGTGAAGCGCTTGACTCGAATGCCGGTCTGCATCGATCCCTCGCATTCCGTGGGATCGCGCGACCGTGGTCCTGACGGGATCTTGGACATCCAGCAGGCCACAGCCCAAGCAGTTGTCGCGGGCGCCAACATGGTCCTCGTGGACTTTCATCCGCACCCGCAAAAGGCCCTGGTCGATGGCCCTCAGGCCTTACTTTTAAGCGAACTTCCGTATTTCCTGGACGATGTGGCGATTGCGCACGACGCCTATGTGCGGCGAGCCGATGCCGCAGCGCGGTTTTTGAAACGCACCCCGTCCTGAGGTCGATTGCCAACACCGGTCCAAACGCCGAGCAAAGATCATGGCCCGGGGTTCGGCGCCGCTGTGCCGGGACGTTCCGCAAAACACCGCTCGCCGGGCCCCGTTTCAAAAGATATCGCTCGCCGTACCATACAACTTGCGATGCCCGGTCGTAAGGGCGTAGCCGTAATCGTGGCGCAGCGTCACGTGCACGAAGGCATTGACGATTCGGTAGAGAGGCCTCGTAAAGAAAGCGGCTACGCCCTAAGGCCCGCGAGCACCGCCAAAACGAACCGAGCAGTCGCTGCCCGAGGTACTGCGTCTGTCGCCCAGGACACTGAAGAGATCCAGCACCCGTAAGCTCCTTACTAACGGCGGGGATAGTCCCGCAAGGGTTCGCCTACGTATAACTGCCGAGGGCGGTCTATGCCATGGCCGGGATCGTTGTGGAGCTCCAGCCACTGGCTGACCCACCCGGCCGTCCGTGCTACGGCGAACACGGCTGTGAACATCTTGGTCGGTATCCCCATCGCGCGCAAGAGTATCCCGGAGTAGAAATCGACATTGGGGTACAACTTTCGCTCAATGAAGTATTCGTCTTTCAACGCGATCTGCTCTAGTTCCAAGGCTACCGCCATCAGCGGGTCGTTTTCGAGTCCAAGGTGGGCCAGGACCTCACGCGCGCTTTCCTGAATCACGCGCGCCCGCGGGTCGAAATTCTTATAAAGGCGATGTCCGAAGCCCATCAACCGAAACGGATCGCTCTTATCCTTGGCGCGCGCGATGGTTTTCGGGATATTTTCCGGAGTGCCGATCTCGATCAGCATTTTCACCACCTCCTCGTTGGCGCCGCCATGGGCGGGGCCCCATAGGCTCGCAATGCCCGAAGCGATACAGGCAAAGGGATTGGCGCCCGAGGACGCTGCCATACGCACCGTCGAGGTGGAGGCATTCTGCTCATGATCGGCATGTAAAATCAGGATTCGGTCCATGGCCCGGGCCAGCACCGGGTCCAACACGAAATCCTGATTGGGCATACCGAAGAGCATTTGTAGAAAGTTACCTGCGTAATCGTATTCGTTACGCGGGTAACGCAAGGGACGACCGATACTGTAGGTATAGCTCGCGGCGGCGATAGTCGGCATCTTGGCCACCAGACGGATAGCCGCGTTCACACGCTGTTCGGGATCCCTTATTTCCATGTCATCGTGATAAAACGCCGAAAGGGCGCCGACGACCCCCACCATCACCGCCATCGGATGGGCGTCGCGCCGGAACCCGCGATAAAAGCTCACGACCTGCTCATGCAGCAGATTATGTTGACAGACAGATTCCCGGAAGGTCGCCTCCTCAGCGGCCGCGGGAAGCTCGCCGAACATCAAAAGATAAGCAACCTCCAAAAAATGACTTTTCTCAGCCAGTTGTTCTATGGGATAGCCACGATACGCCAAGACCCCGGCATCGCCGTCAACGAAGGTGATGGCGCTCTTGCACGAGGCGGTTGATCGATACCCAGGATCATAGGCCAGCAAGCCATGACGCGCATACAGGCTTTGAATGTCTACCGCCTGCGGTCCTAAACGACCCTCGAGTATCGGCAGGCTCCCGTCCCCTGAATCGTCCCCTATAACCGCATTGACGTATTTTGTCACGATTCTCTCCTTACTTACGGGCGTACAGCCATTTGATCACGCCATCCTCGGCCCGGAACCCCTGCTCCGTGTCGGCCTCGGGATAATTCTCCAGGACCACCACGATGTAGCGACGCCGCCCCCGCTGGAGGTAACCCGCTACTGTGTTCACTCCGTTGATGGTCCCCGTTTTTCCGTGAAGGTTGCCGACAACGGGGGAACCCTGGAAACGGTAGCGTAAGGTCCCGTCAATGCCGGCAATGGGCAAAGACGATACATACTCAGGCATGTAGGGGCCATTATAGGCGTAGGCTAGCACACGTCCCACCTCGGCTGCCGTGATCCGCTCGGAGCGCGAGAGCCCTACTCCATTGCGCAACACAAGATGCGGTAAGCGCAGATGGTGGCGATAGAGCCAAGCGCGGATGACGCGCAGGCCCTTGGCGTTGGTTCCAGGTACCCCTTCCTTCACCGCTCCCATGGTCATAACAAGTAAGCGGCCCATGACGTTGTTGCTATACTTATCTATGCTCCGGAGCACGTCCGCGAGCGGACGCGAATGCACAGCGTAGAGTAAGCGCGCCCCTTTCGGTCTTTGCCCCATCTGCAGCCGCCCGTGAAACACACCGCCTTGTTGGCGCCAGAGTTCCTGAAAAACGCCAAATAGATAGCGGCGATTATTGTCTGTCACTCGATACATATGTTGGACGCCGCAGGAACGCGGGTAGGCCCCGTCGAAGATCGCGACATTGTCATGCGCCGCGTGCACGATCGTCAGACGGACGCGACTCCGCCAATAACCGCAGGGACCGGCCACGAGCCGCAAATGGTTACGAACCACAAGGGTCGTGGGATCCGGATCTGGAATGACACGCAGCCGACGAGCACCCGGCACGAATCGAAAGTCCACGGCCTGAAAGTTGACGAGCAAGGCTTGCGGTCGCACGTTGTAGGTGCGATCCCGCAGTCCGTCGAACGCCCCTCGCGTCCCGCCTGGGGGCGTGAGGTAGCGCTCGTCCAACACCAGATTGCCGGTGATACGGTGGATGCCTAAGCGCCGCAGACCATGCAACAAGTCCCAAAATGACTTGGTGATAAGGTAAGGGTCACCGCTCCCCCGCAGGTATAAGTTCCCATATAAAACCCCGTGTTTGATCGGGCCCGAGGCATAGGCGCCGGTGGTCCACCTATAAGCAGGCCCGAGGGTATTCAGTCCCACAAGCGCCGTCACAAGCTTCATCACCGAGGCCGGGTCACGCGGCTCGTGGGCTGCGTATTCCAAGACCGGGCGAGGATCATGAATCTCCCGCAAATAGATGCTAATTCCCCCTAAGGGGACGTGCTCGCGCGCAAATAAGCGGGCCAGGGAGACCGGAAGATTCCCCGCTAACGCCAGCCCGCAAGACAGAAGCGCGCCGAGAAGACACCGTGCAATAAAGCCAAACTTTTTCATGGCGACAGTATGGCGTCTTGCCCCGCCTCCTGCAAATTGCCGATCACCTGCGGGACGGTAGCGACAGCCGCCGGCCCCCGATATAATAGACACTAAGAAACGCCGACAAGGAACCAGGGGCGTCGTGTTGCAATCCGCCCGACAACAGCATCCAGTCAGGACACCGTGATGACGCACACCGCACACTACATCGCCGCGATCATGATCGTGGCGGCCACACCCACAGTGTCATGGTACGCCGCGGTCGGCCCTCTCTCTTCATCCCGGCTGTGCCGCCTCCTTACGGTGGCCTATACGGCCTTATTTCGGGAATCGCTCTCGGGCCTACCATGGCATTCGAGTTACGGCGGATCATGAAGGAACTTGTCCCAACCAAAACCCTAGACGGCTTTTTTTCCGACCTTGCTCGCGCGCAGGCAAGGCTGCTCGTTCTGGACTACGACGGAACCCTTGCGCCATTTGTTGCGTGCCGCGAAGACGCGCAACTCTATCCCGACATAGCGCCCCTTCTTCAAACCGCCATGAGTCGAGGGACAGAAATCGTATTCATCACCGGGCGCCCGGCACGCGAACTGGCGCAGCGCCTGCCGTTTTCAGGGATCGAGATTTTTGGGGCCCATGGTTACGAGCATCTGGAAGCCAACGGGGTCCTGGTCCAAAGAGCGCTCCCCGCGCCCGTCGAAGGGGCCTTATCGGAGATGACAGAGGTTTTGATCCGATCAGGATATGCAGGCGCCTTGGAGCGCAAGCATGGAACGCTCGCTATTCATTGGCGTCACGAGCAGGCCCAGACACGGGGCGCCCTCGAAAAACTCGGGGCCGAACTCCAAGCCGGCCTCCCCATCGGCCTACAGGTCCTGTCATTCGACGGCGGACTCGAGTTTCGCGCCACAGACCATCACAAAGGGACCGCTCTGACCGAACTCCTCAGCCGACGTCTTGGGGCTTGTGTCGCCTATCTCGGAGACGACACTACAGACGAGGATGCCTTCGCGGCCCTTCCTCCCCAAGGATTGGGCGTGCTCGTGAGACCTGAGCTGCGCGCTACCCGCGCTGATCTTTGGCTCACGCCCCCTGAGGAACTGCGCGGGTTTTTGTCGCGGTGGGCGGCCCTAGCCCCGCCGTGACGGGCACGGAGCCCCCGATGATCGGTGGGCCGAAACGAGGTGGCGCGCGGCTGAACGGCCCGCCGCGAAATCTGCGAGCCTAGGGCCCGGAGCAATTGAATCATGCTCGGGCATGGTCAGCCGCGGCGAACGAGGCCGCCAAGACAAACGGATGCATGAGCGGGGCATCCCGTTTACACTCCTACTATTACCGAGTAGGAATAGGGCTTAAGCGCACCGAGTCTGGCTAACGGCCCTGTGGTGATCGTAGACCTAAGCCATATAGACTCGCTTTTTCGCCACCCCCGCTCGACTCTCGTTGAGCCGCATACGGTGGCCCCTAGGCCGTCAGGCGGGGGATTGGGAGGACTTATACACGGACGTTGGCCCGCCGCGGATTCGGCTTTTTGCGCGCCTTTCAAGATTAAGGGATGGGATTTCAGTGGCGGCTCAATCAAGACGCGCTGTGATCTGGAAGCCCGCCTAAGGAGGCGATATGAACGACATGACAACTGGCGGCAACCGGCTCGTTGTGGTCTCAAACCGATTGCCCATTGTCGTAAAGCAGGTCGACGATAAATGGACGTTCACTCCCGGCTCCGGTGGCCTCGTGAGCGCCTTAGCGCCCGTCTTGCGCAACCGCGGCGGTATCTGGATTGGCTGGCCGGGGACGGTTGAGGCAACCCCGGAGTCTTTGAGCGAGTTGCTGCGCGAGGCCACGAGGCATTCCGGCTACACCCTCAAACCCGTAGCGCTCGACAATAAAGATAAAGAGGACTTCTACTACGGCTTTGCCAACGAAGTGATATGGCCGCTGTTCCACGATCTCCAATCACACTGTAACTTCGTCCCGCGTTACTGGGACGCCTACACCCGCGTGAATCGTAAATTCGCCGAGGTCATCACCGAAAACGTAGAACCCGGGGACTTTATTTGGGTACACGACTACCATTTGATGACCGTGGGCCAGGAACTTCGGGGGCTCGGGCTTGGAGCGCGCACTGGGTTTTTTCTCCATATCCCGTTTCCGCCACTCGATATCTATATGAAGCTCCCGTGGAGATTCCCGCTACTCCGCGCGCTTCTCGAGTACGACTTGATCGGCTTTCAGACCTTACGCGATCGACGCAACTTCCTGCAGTGCGTGCGCTTGATAGCGCCCGACCTCTCGGTTACGGGCAAGGGCCAAGTCGTCACGCTACGGGTGGGGAACCGCGAATTGCGAGTCGGAACGTTTCCCATCGGGATTGATTTTAAGGAATTCGCGCGCGACGGAAAGTCGGACGAAGTCATACGCAAGGCCCAGCATCTGCATGAAGACCTGCCCGGGCGCCAAGTCCTGCTCGGCGTGGACCGGCTCGACTATACCAAGGGCATCTGCCACCGCTTCGAGGCCTTCCGCAATGCCCTACAACGCTTCCCAGAGCTTCATCACCGCACAACCTTGGTCCAGGTCGTCGTCCCGAGTCGCGAAGATATCCCTAAGTATCACGCCCTCAAAATGGAAATGGAGCGGCTGGTCGGCGAGATCAACGGCCAGTTCACGCAGTCGGGATGGGTGCCGATTCATTACATCTTTCGCAGCCTAAACCGAACCGAGCTTCTCGCGTATTACAGGGCCTGCGAAATCGCTCTCATCACCCCGTTAAAGGACGGAATGAATCTTGTCGCGAAAGAGTTCTGCGCGGTCAGCCCCGAGGGCGAAAGCGTGTTGATTCTTTCCGAGTTCGCTGGGGCCGCAGCCCAACTCCAAAAGGGGGCCCTGCTCGTGAACCCCTATAGCGTAGAAGAGGTCGCCGAAGCGATTCATCGGGCGATCCATATGGGCCCAGGAGAACGACGAGCACGGATGCACAAGTTGAAGCGCTTTGTTCGCGAGTACAACATCTTCTGGTGGGTCGACGCCTTTCTGAAGGCCGCAATCGCCAAGGATCTCAGCAATTTCCCGGTGCCTGAGGAATACGTTCCGCACATGGAGACCATCTCGCTTTAAATCTGGCGCTTGGGTGCATCACCACCCGATCAGGGGCTCTGTCAAGATTGCCGATCGCGCGCTTCCCGCTTACACTCTGGCGATGAATGCCTTAGACGGTCTCAATGATCAACAGCGTGAGGCCGTGCGACTCATTGACGCCCCGATTCTGGTCTTAGCGGGCGCCGGCAGTGGCAAGACCACCGTAATCGCCCGCAAAATCGCTCACCTCATTACCCACGGGGGCTATGATCCGGCTCATATCGCGGCCGTAACCTTCACCAATAAGGCCGCGCGCGAAATGCGCGAACGCGCAGCAGCCCTTCTGCCCGCCGCGTCCCGCCGCGGGCTGACCGTACTCACCTTTCATGCCCTGGGGCTGAAGATTATTCGCGAAGAACTGACGGCGATGGGTCTGCGACCGGGCTTTACGCTCCTTGATCCGCACGATGCCGAGGCCATAGTGAAAGAACTGTGCCGTGACCGATTCGGCGCGGATACCCCAGCTGAACGCGTTGCCCAGCAGATCCGGGGATGGAAAGACGCCCTTGTGACCCCGCGAGCGGCAGTGCTTCAAGCACCCGACGAGGGGGCCATGTACGCCGACTACAACGAGCGGCTACGGGCCTACAATGCCATTGACCTAGACGATCTTATCTTGTTGCCAGCCAAGCTCCTTACGGAAGACCCGCTAGCCCGCGCCCGTTGGCATGAGCGACTCCGCTATCTTCTGGTCGACGAATATCAAGATACCAACGATGGGCAATACCGCTTGGCTCGCGCATTGGCGACGGACGCCTTCACAGCCGTAGGCGACGACGATCAATCCGTCTACTCCTGGCGAGGCGCGCGGCCAGAAAATCTGAACCGCTTGGTTGCGGACTACCCACGGCTCGCGGTCATAAAGCTTGAGCAAAACTACCGTTCCACGGGCCGCATCCTCAAGGCAGCCAACGCCGTCATTGGCAATAACCCCCATCTTTTTCCGAAAAAGCTTTGGAGTAGCCATGGATTCGGCGACTCGATTAAGGTCCTGGTCGCTCGCGATGAAGAGCATGAGGCGGCTCGGGTTGTAGCCCAGCTCATGCACGACAAGTTCGTACGCAAGGGCGACTTTGGCGACTACACCATTTTGTACCGAGGTAACTACCAGGCCCGGCCTTTTGAGCAGGCGCTCCGTGAGCACAGGATTCCGTATTTTTTGAGCGGCGGCACGTCATTCTTTGATCGGATCGAGGTGCGCGATGCGGTCGCCTATCTGCGCCTTCTGCACAACCCCGCCGACAATGCCGCGTTCCTACGCGTCTGCAATGTCCCCAAAAGGGAGATCGGGCCTGTGACTGTCGAACGCCTGCGCGACTATGCGGAGCGGCGCGGCCAACCTTTATTGCGGTGCTGCCACGAGTTGGGGCTCGCAAACCACGTGAGCGCGCCCCAAGCGGCGGCCCTCCACCGCTTTGCCGTCTTCATCGAGACCATGACAGACAAAGCCCAGAGCCTTGCTCCGGGCCAGCTTTTACGCGCCGTATTGCAAGAAATTGGCTACGAAGGCTTTGTCCTTGAGGGCGCGCCCGATGCCCGCGCCGGGCGCCGGCGCATCGAGTTCCTACAAGAGTTCTTGGACTGGGTCGACTACCTTGGGCGCGACGAGGCCGGCCGGGCCTTCGAGGACGTGGTGGCGCAGATCATCTTGGCTGGCATGACCGACAAGGATCGGGAACCTGACGGGAAAAGCGTCCGGCTTATGACGCTCCATGCCGCAAAAGGTCTTGAATTCCCGCACGTGTTTCTGGTCGGCATGGAGGAGGACATCCTACCCCACAGGGCAAGCCTTGCGGCCGACGGTCTTGAGGAAGAACGCCGCCTGGCCTACGTCGGGATGACCCGCGCGCGCCAGACCCTCACGCTCAGTTACGCTCAGCGACGGCGGCGCCAAGGATCGGTCCAGGAGACCAGTCCGAGCCGCTTCCTCAGTGAAATACCTCCGGAAGATCTGGTGTGGGATGGGCGCGAAGACAAGGACCCGGCCGAGCGCCTTCAGCATGGCACCTCCCATCTCCAAGGGCTTCGCGGCTTGCTTGGCCGTTAACGGCCCCATGACCGCCCATGCCCAGCGGTGCGCCGCCCGCAGGCATTGATCGCACTTAGGCCATCCAGGGGCCCATCACCCAGAATCCTCGATCGAGATCTGACCTTAAAGCAGGCCCTGGCCCGTCCTTCCCCCTCTTTCCAGTCCCACCTGACGCCCTCCGTTTGGCAGTATGGTCAAGCGGCTTTAACGCCGATCGATAGCCGCTGACACCGACTACCATGCCTTATAGGGAAGTCATCCGAGTCTCGATCCCACGAAGTAGCGCCCACTGCGGCTTTTCTGTAACCTAACGGCGAGCAGTCGATTTCACCATGGGGGCAGGGAGACTTTGGATGAGCAGGACCCGTCTCAGCAAGGCACTCGGACTCGCGCACTCGAACAGCGAAAGAACCGGAAAGCCCTACGCCGTTATCCTTTTTAGTATTGACCGCTTTCGTCTCCTGAACCACCGTTTCGGCTACGCCGTCGCCAACCGGGTCTTAAATCGGGTCTCGGAAACCGCCCGCCTCACCCTCGGTCGCGGAAAAACCGTGGGTCGCTGGGGCAGCGATGAATTCCTCTGCCTACTGCCAGACTGTGGGCCTCGCGATGTGATAGAGCGTGCACGGGCCTTGGCCAGCGCCATCAGCGGCCGCGTCATTGCGAGCGGCAACGAAGTCATCAACGTGACCGCAAGTTTTGGGACGGCCTCGTCGCCGGACGACGGCACGACCGTCCAAGAACTCATGAACGCAGCCGACGAGGCCCTGGTTCAAGCGAAAAGCCATGGCCGGAATCGCGTCTTTTCGGCTACCGATCTTTCCAATCGGGTATTTAAAATGGGCGCCATCCTCGAAGCAGCGCTGCGCGAAGACCGCGTTGTCCCCGCCTACCAGCCCATAGTCAACCTCCTCACAAGCCAAGTCGTCGCCGAAGAGGCCTTGGCTCGCATCGTCACAGTGGACGGCCTAGTCCTGGCAGCAGATGAGTTCATAGAGGCGGCGAGCCAATTTCGTTTGACCTACAAGATTGACTGGACCGTCTTACTCAGTGCTCTCGCGCGTCATCAGCACGGGCCTGAAGGGATGACACACTTCGTCAACATCTCAAGCGATCTCCTAAGGCACCCACACCTTCTCATGGAACTTCTCGCATCGGCGAAATTACATTTCGTTTCGGGATCGCCTGACGTCAAGCCGTTTGTCATTGAGGTAACCGAACGCGAACTCCTGGACAATCCCAAGCTGACACGCGAGCGCCTCGCACCGTTCCTGGAGTTCGGGATGCAACTTGCGCTAGACGACTTCGGGAGCGGATACTCGTCCTTTCAATATCTAGCCGATCTCCCGGTGTCCTTCCTCAAGATCGATGGTCGACTGATCAGCCGCCTACACGAACCTAAGGTGCTTTCGATCATACGCGGGATACAAGCTGTGGCGAGTGATCTCAATATCACAACCTTGGCTGAATACGTCGAGACAGAACAACAAGTCGATCTCCTGCGCCAAGTCGGTGTTGATTGGGCCCAAGGTCACTTTTTTGGCGCCGCCGCCATTGATGAGTCGGTAGCCGAGAAAAGGCGGGCCATGAGCGTCAATTGGGCGCAGGGTTACTACTACCTGAAACCCGTCGCGGTTCCTGCGCCCTAGCCAGTGCATGCAGATCGGCCAGGCGCTCGCGCGCCGCGGCGCGCCCTGCCGCAATAGCGGCACGCGCCTTATAAAACTCGAACGGTCCTATCGCTTCGACGTCAGGCGTTAGATAGAGGGCCGGTTGCCGGGTCAAAAGCCGCAGCCGAACCACTTGCGCCTGGGCAATATTGATAGCCTGGGTCAAGACCGAGCGCGTCCGCCAATGGGCCCCAGGGGCGATTGTCGGCTCAGCCAACTGCTCCTCCAGCCACGCCCGAACCGGCTTTGTGCGCCGCACCCAACTTTGATCCAAAAGATGGCGTAGCTGAGCACGCCAGGCTCTCGGGTGCGGGGTCATCTCGGCGGGCGACAAAGACCGCGCCCCTTGATGGACGGCCACCGCGACCACCGGATCCCCAAAGCTTTCTGCCGCGACATCAAACGGTACCGGATTGACGACCCCGCCATCGATAAGCAGCCGTCCCTGCCAGGAGTGCGGTGCAAGCAACCCCGGCAACGAAAGACTTGCACGCACCGCCTCTGCAGCCGAACCGCGCCGCAAGACCACCTCTTCGCCGCTTTGCAAATCGGTGGCAATCGCAAGGAAATCGATCGCGAAGTCCTCAATATTCGTAGACCCTAGGTGGTGCTCCAAAAAACTGAGAATATTTCGACCGGAACACACGCCCCCGTTCGCCGCGTCCGGTAAAAACAACTGCAGAGTCTGCTTCCAATCGACCCCGAGCGCCGTTTCGCTCAGTCTGGTGACGTCCTCATGGCAGGCGTAAAAAGCGCCGATCTGAGCGCCTATGCTTGAGCCCGCTATGGCCCTAACCTTCAACCCGTGCTCGGCTAGCACCTCGAGAACCCCGATATGGGCTAAGCCGCGGGCGCCCCCCGCTCCCAGCGCCAGTACCAAACCGCGCGTCTCGTTTTTGACCATAAAAACCTCCTGAAATGAGTCTAGCTCATCAGGAAAATTCATGCCGAAGGCCCACGCCAAGACACACAAAAACGCCGACATCTGGTACAATCACTGAAAGGTTATGTCGCGTGTCCATCCGACCAAAGACCGGAACAGGGAATCCATGGATTCAAAGCCCGCACTATCCGACTATCTCGCGAAGCTGGCCATCGCTCCCGAGCTGTTCCCATTTTTCTATCGACGCCTGGTCAGCCTCCGTTTTCCTATCGACGTAGGCGAAATTCTTGAGCTTCGCTACCTGAGCCACCATCTGATCGATCATGCGGAAAACGATGGCCTCGGTCGCGAGTTCGGGGAATTTGCGACCGCCCGCCGTAGCGATATGGATGTCGTTGGTATCAGCAAGGCCAACCATCGCGAGCGTCTCGCGCAACTTCTACTCTTGGTTCGGGATTACCATAGTGCCCATGCAGCCCGCTCGGACAGCGACGAAGCGAAATTGCGCGCCGAGATAGAGCGCAATCACTTTGCGCAACGACAATCGCGACACTACGCCAAAACCGCGGGAAGTGCGGCCTTGGTCGCGGCCGCGAGTTCGTTTCTATTGAGCCCGCCCGCGATTCTGATGCAAGGGCTTACGATTTTTCTCACGTACCTTTCGCTCGACTATTTTTATTCGCAATCCACACTGAGGCGCGAGGAGCGTCTTCTGTCCTGCGAACTGGGAGAGATCCTCAGGCGCCGCGTACGAGCGGTCAACTGGAAGGCGGTGGTCCGCCAAACCGGGGCGATATTGGGTTACACCCGCCCGCTAGGTGGGGAGGCCTTTCGCATGGACCACGAGGTCGATCCACGCCACGTCTTAGAATTGGACGATCTCTAAGCAAGCGCTATGGGGGAGCTTCTCCCCTGCCAGCCCCTCACCTAACCGCGCGGATGATGTATCGCGTGAAGGGACTTCAGCCGCTCACGCGCGACATGCGTGTAGATTTGAGTAGTCGAGAGATCCGCGTGGCCTAAGAGCAGCTGAACGACACGCAGGTCCGCGCCGTGATTAATCAGGTGCGTGGCAAACGCGTGGCGTAGGGTGTGCGGCGATAAGGAGGTACGGACATCGGCCTTCAGCGCATACCGTTTTATGTTGTACCAAAAGGCTTGCCGAGTCATCGGCCCACCGCGCCGGGTCAGGAACACGGCCGGCGACGACCGCCCGCCCAATAGCGCTGAGCGCGCTTCGTCAAAATACCGTTTCAACCAAAAAAGCGCCTCTTCGCCCAGAGGCACAAGCCGCTCGCGCCCCCCTTTTCCGACCACCCTCACTACACCCGACTGGCGGTCAGCCTGAGACACCAGTAGGCCCACGAGCTCGGATACCCGTAGCCCCGTCGCATATAAGACCTCGAGCATCGCTCGGTCGCGCAAGCCCTCCTCACCGTGTTCGTCAGGGGCATGAAGAAGATCTTCGACTTCCTGTTCGCTGAGGGTCTTTGGGAGATTGAGGCCGATATGAGGACCCTCAATCCCTTCGGTCGGGTCCTTGGCTATCCCTTGGTGGCTGACAAGATAGCGATAAAAGCGCCGCAAGCTTGCAAGCCGCCGCGCTGCTGTACGTGGTCTGCGGCCCGCGATCACCTCGGACGCCAAGTACTCGGTCACGTCGCGGCGGCAGGCGCTCGCCAAAAGCCGACCACCGATATGTCCGGCAAAGGCTTCAATATCGCGTCTATAGGCGTCAAGGGTATTCGAGCTCAACCCAGACTCGGTCAAAAGGTTATCTAAAAACCCTTCGATGAGCATTGCATCCAGCGATTCGGACATAAACAACACGAGCCTGTGCCGCCCAGGCGGTCACGGCACAGGCCATAGGCCCTTTTAGACTCGCTCGCGGATACGCGCCGCTTTGCCTGTCAGTTCGCGCAGGAAATAGAGTTTGGCGCGACGCACCACACCGCGGCGCTTGACTTCGATACGAGCCACATTGGGGCTATGTAACGGAAATACGCGTTCCACCCCTTCACCATACGATACCTTACGCACCGTAAACGATGAGTTGATTCCGCGATTCCGGCGCGCAATAACAACGCCCTCAAAGGCCTGAAGGCGCTCGCGCTCACCTTCGACAACTTTGACGTGGACCACCACGGTATCGCCAGGACCGAACGCCGGGACGTCCTGCTTAAGAAACTCGCCTTCTAATTCTTGAATCAAATTACCCATAATCGTGTCCTCGATACTCCTGTTTAAACTCTTCTAAAAGCTCTCTTTCTTCAGCAGCGAGTTCCCGCAAAACTAAAAGATCCGGGCGTCGCAACCAAGTTCTCCCGAGGGACTCCTTTAACCGCCAACGCCTAATTCGCCCGTGGTCGCCCGACAAAAGGATTTCCGGAACCTTTTGCCCGTGCCACTCTTCCGGTCGCGTGTAATGAGGGCAGTCCAGCAAGCCCTCAACAAACGAGTCCTCACGCGCGGAATCCTCATGTCCTAAAACACCTGGCAGCTGCCGGACAACTGCATCAATCATCACAGCCGCCGCCGCCTCACCTCCGGAGAGTACGTAATCTCCGATCGACCACTCCTCGTCAACGGCCGCTTGCACCAAACGCTCGTCGATCCCCTCGTAACGACCGGCCACCAAAATAAGCCCGGATCGCGCCGCCAGTTCCATCACCGAGGCATGGTTAAGTACGCGTCCCGCCGGCGACAAGTAAGCGACACGTCTCTCTGTCCCGTGCTGTTTGGCGGCCGCGACGGCCGCCTGCAAGGGTTCGGCCATCAATACCATCCCGGGACCGCCGCCGTAGGGTCTATCGTCTACGGTGTGACGCTTATCTACCGTAAAATCGCGTAGATCCCAGAATCGCATGACCAGCGCACCCTGCACCTGCGCCCGTCCGACCATCCCCACTTCGCAGAACGCACGTACGGCCTGCGGAAAGAGACCGATGACATCGATCTCCATATCAAAACTCGGGATCCCAGTCTACGACGAGGCGCCTCTGATCAAGCTCAATACGACGAACGACATCCGCGATATAAGGAACCAAACGCTCGCGCTCACCGTGGATCACCAGAACATCATTGGCCCCAGTTTCCATAAGCCGTGACACAACGCCCAAGGACACGCCCTCGACGGTCTCTACCGTGAGGCCGACCAATTGCCCCCAATAATATTCACCGATCCCTAAGGCCGGTAGCGCTGCGGCTGGCACTTCGATAGAAG
>JAJYPQ010000052.1 GCA_021795255.1 Pseudomonadota bacterium | reverse complement strand
GTTCGCTTACGTCACGGGGTTGCCGATACCGATCCCGCGCTTGTGGTGTTACATGTGACGCGCCCGATTCAGGGACAAACTGGCTCTTTGCCGCCCGGAACGCGATTACTGACGCGCGTCGAGTCTGTTTCCGGACACAGGCTGGGTTTATCGGTATCCGCAGCGGTAACGCCCGACAATCGTCTCATTCCGCTTAAAGGCCAGGTCTTTGACGCACGATTCCACTTTGGTTTGCCGGCTTTTGTCGTAGGCGGCCGGCGGGCCGCCGCATTAGTGGCGTTCGGGCAGTCCTTTCTGGCCAGTGCCGATGCGGCCCTTGGCCTTATGGGAGCGCAGGGCTCATTAGCGTCAGCGGCCATAGGGAGCGCCGGGCAAAGGACCCTTGGAGCAACGATGCACTGGCGCCTCACCCGTTATGCCCTGTATGCGCCCGCTCAAAACGCTTACGTTCAGACTCAAAGCGGGTCGTAATGCGCATTCTGATCGCAATCTGGCTATTCCTTTTCCCTATCGGTGTTCTGGGATGGCAGTTAGCCGTGGGCGGCGGCTTGACGGCCGGCTTGGTCGATGGGATGGAGCCCACTGGCACGGCCACCGGGTGGAATATGTTTGCGCAATGGAGTCGCCAGCCCATCGTAGGGCAGAGGTGGGCCGTCGACCTGGATGCCGGCCAATTTGCGACCGGTCGAGTTCATAGTGGTCTTGTTGAGCGGGGACGAATCGAAAGTGCCGCCTTGTTGTGGGAACAGCGCGTACCGTTGTCCTACGATCTTAGGCCGTGGATGGGAATCGGCGGCGGTCTTGACCACCTTCGTTATGACGATCGCCTTCAGATCAACTCTCAAGGCTATGCCATAGGGACATTTCCCGCGACCCGCGAGACATCCGTATGTCTGCAAGGGATTATCGTGCTTCCTATCAGCCACTCGTGGTCGGCATCTCTGGTCGGTTCCACAGACTTTCCTGGCCATCTCTCGACAATCACCACGACGTTGATCTGGAGGCTATTGTGAGACGGTACTTCCTGGTCTTTGCCCTCTCGATGTACGGATTTATGCTGAACGGATGCCAGCTTGGAAATCCCGGCACACCGACTCCGTTGCCGGCGGGGTCAGTTGTCGGGCTCGCTGTCAGTAGCGGTCCTGTGGCCGGAGCGACTGTGACAGTGTATGGTCCCGCCGGCGTTGTGGCCAGCACCAGGACCGACAACGGCGGGCACTTTGTCGTTTCGTTCCGGGCCTTGAGTGGAACACTGAGGGTCTCGGTTTCGGGCGGTTCCTATCTCGATGCCGTGACCGGCGCAAGCGTTGCCTCCGGCCCTTTGGACGGATTTTTTTCCTACAAGGAAGGCCAGGTTACGGAAGTTGCCGTGACGCCACTTACGACTGCTGCGGCAGCTCTAGCAAGGTTTCTTGTGACCCAAGGCCTAGGCTTAAGCAGCGCCGCCGCGAAGGCCGATAGCGAATTTGCGGATTGGCTGGGATTTGATCCCGCTAGCACGAGCCCGATTTTGGTATCGCAACTCACGACCGCACAGTCGTTTGATGCCGCGGTGCGCTATGGACTTGTTATAGCCGGGCTGTCGCAATGGGCCTTGTCTCAGAGTTCCCAGACGACGGTGACTATCACAGCGACCCTGGTCTCAGACCTCACAAATGACGGCATCTTGAATGGGCGGGGCCCACAGGGTCCCTTGTACTTGGGGTCAGAGCCGTTGAGCCCAGAGGCTTATCGTGAGGGTGTGGCAAACGCGCTCATCCATGTCGCGGCATCGGCGCCTGCGGGGACGCCGGCATCGCTTTCGGGGCCAGCTGCTACGGCTGTGATCGCTTATGCCCGCAGCCTTACACAAGGCCAAGTCGTGCTTTTTGGGAATGATGTGCCCCCGTCCTTTGCCGGTGGCCCCTTAGTGCTGAATGTGCCGCCGTGGCCCGCGTGGACGCATGGGGACTTTATCGTCGCCAGTTCCGTAGCGGACCCGTATACCTTGCCTGCGACAGTAACAATCGCCATCGACGGGCAAGCCTACAGCTCGCTGTCGGCTGCGCCCACCTTTGCCTTCGCCCTCAATACGGTAGCATTGAGCGATGGCCAACATAGCGTCGTCATCACCGCGCGCGATGCAGCCGGGCTCGTCGCGTCTGTAAGTCGAACTTTGGGGGTCGACAACAGCCCGCCGCGCGCCTGCCTATCGATTTATGAGCCCTTGGTACCAACATTTTTTGCCTCCGGACAGTGGCAGGATATCTCCGGAGTTGTAGCTGCGCGTATCAATGGGCTTCCCGCTCAGTTATCGGGCAGCGACATTTGGTACGGGACCGGACCACTTGGCGCAAGCCCCCTTGTCTTGACCTTGACCGATGCCGCCGGAAACGTCAGCAGCTTCTCGTGGGCCGTAAGTCCCGTGTCCAACCCGGCCCCTTGCTCCTAAAGATGGAGCCGCCCGATTGACGCCCCTAAGCCCCTGAGGTAGCGTGGGCTCTAGCCAGGCTCGAACAGGGAAGTTCGGACGGGAAACCCAATTCTATCAAGGATGAATAGGATTATGGAAACTCTCGCAATTCCGCTGCCGGCCAATCTTCCCCCAGATATCTGCACTGAGATTACAAAGCGCGCGTGTTATTGCGACACCTCGATTGTGAAATCCCGATACCGCGCCGACTCGAATTGCCTTGAGATCGATCTCAAAGGAACGGGCGAGACCGGCGATATTGCGACGAAAGTGGGGCTATTGATTGGCAAGATGCAAGGCGAGCGCTTATCCGTGACTCCGAAGGTCCTCCGGGAACGGACCAGAAAAAACGATTCTTTGATATCGGACGCCTACGAACAGTTGGTGGCTCGCGGCGACATTTGGGAGTCTGGTCAAGGCGTTCTTGGGCGTGGTGGCACGTTTATGGATCTCCTTGGGCGGCTTGACCAGATGCTTGAACGGATCGCGGTGGTAAGCTTTGAGGCCAAGAAGCACGCATACAATGCCCTTCTCCCAAGCGATTGGCTAAAGCGTGCTGGCTATTTCGGGTCGTTTGCGCACTCTGTGACGTTTGCCGTGCACCTCAACGAGAACTATGACGGGATCGAAAGGTTTTCGGCTCGACACCGCAATGGAGAAGACCCCGGCTTTCAAAACGTGGACGAGATCGCTGCTCCGGAACACTGTCTTTCCCCAGCTATCTGTTATCACACCTACGGCGCACTCATGGGGACGACCCTTCCGGGGCACCTTTCGGTTTTCACGGGTGCCGGCCGTTGTTTTCGATATGAGTCCAAGAATCTCACGGGACTTGACCGTCTGTGGGAGTTCTCTATGCGTGAGATTGTCTGGCTAGGCGAACGGGATTCGGTATTGGCAGCGCGAGAAGCGGCCATCGATATAGGGTGGAGGCTTGTCGAAGCCCTCGACCTGTCGGCGCGGCTCGAAACGGCATGCGACCCGTTTTTTGCAAGTGATTTTCCGTCCTTGCGGTTTTTCCAGCTTGCGAACGATTTGAAGTACGAACTTAAGGTCGACACGGGACCTGATCACGCCATAGCCTGCGCATCGTTTAACTACCACGAGCGGTTCTTCGGTACTCGGTTTGGAATTCAGACTCCCGCCGGTGAGGCGGCCCATACGGTCTGCGCGGCATTCGGCCTCGAGCGCCTTTTGTACGCCTGCTGTTGCCAGCATGGCCTACAGCGGGCTGCCGAACTTGTGGAAGCAGCTGCCGGGCAATGGTAGGCATGAGTCGATTAGAAGTTGTTCCTAAAACACACGATAGGAGGCAGCGAGTGTTGGCTACAGCCTACCCGCAGGCATTATGAATATTCAGCCGATCGAGCTTTTTAACGAGATTGTTAACCCCGACTTGGACCAGGTGAGCGCGTTAATGCGCGCCAATTGGCAGCCGCCCTGCTGGCTATACGAGCCGGACCTTTTGGCTATGCATCTGAATAGGCCGACGGCAGACCCGACCATGGCCGTCGGACTACAGAGTCAAGCGGGAACGCTGGCGGCCTATCTGGCCTTTGTCCCGCTTCGGTTGCGCCTCTACGGGTCGACGTATAGAGCGGTCTTCGCCAGCTTCTTTACCGTGTCCGGTGATTTTAGGCGGCATAGACTAAGCGATCGCCAGCAGCTTTTGATGGTCGACCGGGCGCAGGCGCGCGGCTACGACTTGTATGTGGCGGTGACCGTAGCTGGCACGCCGGCCAACCAAACGGTAGCAAGGGCATTTGCGGCGCGCGGCTTGCCAGCACGGGCCGTCCGTAATTTTCGTTACCTGGCCGGCGCCGCGACCATCGTGTCAGGTCGCGTTGGTCAAGGTTCGCAGCTCACGATTCGCCGTTATGAAAAAAAGGATGAAGCGCGGTCTTTCGAGCTGTTATCGCAAGCTGGCGCCCTGGCGACCATAGCTAAAGTCGTCGAGCGCGAGGATATCGATTTCGTGCTGCGCACGCGGCCGCGTATTGTCACCTATGTCTATGAAGAGAATGGACAAGTTCTGGCGCTTTTGAATATCGCGCTTTTGCCGGTGGTCTCTGGGCATATTGGCATTAACGCTTATGTGGAGAATATTGCGTTTGGAGCCCTGCCGGTCGCCATGAGGGAGCGCTTCGTCGAGGCTGTCATGCAAAGGGTTTTGGCGGACGAAGTCGAGGCGATCATGGTGCCTGATACCGGTTATTGCGACCTTCAGCCCTTCCGGCGCCTTGGTTTTCGCGCTGCCCCCAGAAAGTTGCGCTTGCTGTTGGCGCCGCTGCGCGCGGGCGTTTTAACCGAGATGCCGGACGAGATCGATTCCTTTTGTCTCGATGTTTTTTAAGTATGCACAAAAGTTCGAAGGAAGGAGCGCGGCGCGTCTTGAGGTTTTTTGGAGCAGCAGTAGCGCTTCCGTTTGTGGTTTTGACCAAGCTCGACCGCTGGGTGGACGAACGCGACGTTCTCTTCATCTTAAGCGCTCAGACGCTTGCCGGGGTACCTGGGGTCCTCGGGAACGCGGCAAGGGCAGCTTATTACGAACGGACCTTAGCCCTTTTCGAAAAGGGCGCGGTCATCAGCTTCGGTAGCTATTTCTCGAAGCGCGGCGCACGCGTCTTCGCCCATGCCGGGATTGGCGCCTATTGTATCATCGGTCTTGCTGACATAGGCCCCTATGTACGTATCGGCAGCCGCGTTTCGATTACGTCCGGCTTGCACTATCATGGCAGCGTGAAGGGCTTAGAGACTGAGGACTGCGTAGAACGGGTGTCGGTCGGCGCTTACGCATGGATAGGGGAAAGCGCTACGATTGGGGCCAATGTCGGCGCTCATTGCATCGTCGGAATGGGTTCGGTCGTGGTCCAAGCGGTTCCCGAGGGCGCTGCCGTTCTCGGGAACCCGGCCCGCCGGATTCCCCCGGTAGCCCATTCGGCCTAGCCGATTAAGCGGGCTCGGGAAGCTGAAGCACACCCTTCATCGTATCGAGCGCCTTCTTCTCTATCTGCCGAATGCGTTCGGCGGACACCCCGTACTCCTCGGCGAGCTCGTGCAGGGTGGGCTTGTGGGCAGCGAGCCAACGCCTACGAATGATGTCGCGGCTGCGGTCGTCGAGAGACACCAGTGCCGAGCGCAGGTGGTCTTGTTGCGAGGCCTCGGCGTCGGCATGGGTTAGCAAGGTCTCGGGGTTGTAGCGCATGTCTTGGAGGTAACCGGCAGGGGACGAGCGGAACTCCTCGTCGTCGGCGTCGTCTTGCGCATCGAACGGGATATCGGCGCTGGCCATGCGCGACTCCATTTCCTTAACCGTTGCGGCGGGCACATCAAGGTCGGCCGCTAGTCCCTCGATTTCAGTTTCGTTCATCCAGCCTATGCGGGCCCGCGACTGACGCAGGTTGAAAAACAGCTTGCGTTGCGCCTTCGTCGTGGCGACTTTTACGATACGCCAATTGCGCAAGATGTAATCGTAGATCTCAGCACGGATCCAGTGGATGGCAAACGAAACCAGGCGAACCCCATGGGCTGGGTCAAAATGCTTGACGGCCTTCATGAGTCCGATGTTGCCCTCCTGGATGAGGTCCGCCTGGGGCAAGCCGTAGCCGGCAAAGCCTCGGGCGACGCGAATGACGTAACGGAGTTGCGATAAGACAAGTTGGCGCGCAGCCTCGAGATTGTCGTGCTCGCGATATTCTATCGCCAGCAAACGCTCCTGCTCGGCATCTAGGATCGGTGCCGCATGGGCGAGCCGCATATAATGCGAAAGACCACCCTCAGCGCGCAGGTTTACAGCAACTGGCAAGGTTTGTGTCGTCATCTTTCTAGCCCTCGACTATCCGTATCGGACACTATTTTAGCATTCTCGCCATGAGAGTGCTAATCCTCCTGAAAGTTCCCGCGGCTGTCCGAGAATGGGATGCGTTGCCCTATTGGACGCCTTGGCGCAGCTGGCGGCCCACCGCCCAGCGGGCCCCGATCCAGCCCAGGACGGTGCCGATCAGGACGAGCTTAAAGGCGTCTCCAGGGCCTATACCGGTAAGCGAGTACTTGCTTCCATAAAGAAGGTCGAGGGTGTGTACGGGCCCGTGCAGAAGGAGTAAGGACAGCTCCAAAAGTACCAGCGCACTGAGGGCTCCGAGGCCCCCAAGAATCGCCCCTGTGTAAAGAAAAGGTCGCCGAATGAAGGCGTCCGTGCCCCCCACGAGCCGGATGATGTCGATCTCGGTCGCGCGGTTGACCACTGCCACCCGCGTGGTGTTGCCCAAAATAAGGATCAACGCAAATCCGAGAAGTGCGCCCAAAATCGTCACCAGGCGATGCCCTAAGGCCAGCGCCGCGTCCAGTCGTTCGAGCCATGCCAGATTCGATTGGACCAAAGCGACGTCGGCCTGCGTTCTGAGGCGTGCCACGAGGGTCGTCAGGGCCTGGGGCCGAGCTGCGGTGCGGACGACGACGACTCCCGGGAGCGGGTTCTCGCGTAGGGCGGTGAGCGTGCGGCCGAACCCCGATTGCTGTTCGAACTCCTGCAACCCTTGCCTTGGAGAAATATAGCGGGCTGATTCGACGCCCGGGAGTCCCCTTATCGCGGCCACGGCCGTCTGGCCGGGCGCCCCTCGGTGGAGGTAGATCGAAAGCGCGCCGCCCCGGTCCCAGCCCTGGCTTAATTGCTTCAGGTTCAAAAGCCCGACATAGAGCCCCGCCGGTAGGGCTAAGGTGACGCCAATCATGGCGATCGTCAAAAACGACGCGCCGGGATGGCGCATGAGATCCCCGAGGGTCGCTAGAAAGACCTGGATGTGACGGGCGAGATAGGCCTTCATACCGCACTGACCATGTAGCCGCGACCTAAGGCGATAACCCGTTTCTGGAGACGGTCGATATGGCGGGTTTCGTGAGTGGCGATCAAAACCGTGACGCCATGGTCGTTAAAATCTTTGAACAGATCGATAATTTCGTCGGACATGGCTGCGTCTAGGTTGCCCGTGGGTTCGTCGGCGATTAAAAGCGCCGGACGATGAGTAATGGCCCGGGCAATCCCGACTCGCTGTTGCTCGCCGCCCGAGAGCGTCAAAGGATAGCTGCGGGCGCGAGCCAAAAGCCCGACCTTGTCGAGAGCCGCCTGCACCCGCTTACGGACCTCGTCCCCGGTGAGACCGGCGACCACAAGCGGCAAAGCGACATTGTCGAAGATCGTGCGATCATTTAAAAGTTTGTTGTCCTGAAACACGACCCCGATCTCGCGCCGAAAATACGGCACGCGCCTGCCGTTCAAGCGCCCGAGGTTATGACTGTTGACTACGATTTGACCGCGCGTGGGGCGTTCCATCAGACTTACGAGCTTTAGGAGGGTGCTCTTGCCGGCGCCGGAGTGCCCGGTGAGAAATACCATTTCTCCTTTCCCGACGGAAAAGCTGACATCGCTCAAGGCCTCGTTGCCGCCCGGGTAGCGCTTAAAGACATGGCTCAGTTCGATCATGGAGGTCAGGCTTCGGCGGGCAACACAGCGTCAACAAAGGCCCGAGCCTCAAACGGGCGCAAATCTTCCGCACTCTCTCCGACGCCCACGAAATAGATGGGCAGCGCAAAGCGTTTGGCTAAGGCGAAGACCACGCCGCCCTTGGCGGTTCCATCGAGCTTGGTTAGGCAAAGCCCGGTGACGCCCACCGCCTTATGAAAATGCTCCAGTTGAGCGATGGCGTTCTGTCCTACGCTTGCGTCCAATACCAGAAGGACCTCATGAGGCGCTGCGGGGTCGATGCGGGCGAGAACCCGCTTGATTTTGCCAAGCTCATCCATGAGGCCGGCCTGGGTATGGAGCCGCCCCGCGCTGTCGATGAGAAGAACATCGCTTTGACGGGCCTTGGCGGCGGCAAAGGCATCATGGGCCACGGCCGCAGCATCGGCGCCACGCGGCTGGCTCACGACATCTACTTCGGTGCGCTGCGCCCATTCGCGCAGTTGCTCGATGGCGGCCGCGCGAAATGTGTCGCCGGCCGCGAGCAGAACCGAGCGCCCCTCTTGACGTAGGCGCGCGGTCATTTTGCCGATGGTTGTGGTCTTTCCCGCGCCATTGACCCCGACCATGAGTACGACTTGAGGTTTGGGCCCCGTCGGCCAAGGCCGCTCGCAGGGGTGTACGAGATCGTACAGGATGGCACGCAAGGCCGCGTAGACTGCATCCGAGTCGCCGAGCTCTTTACGGGATATGCGTCGGGTGATCTCCGACATGACGGCCTGGGCCGTGTCCACGCCTAGATCAGCGGTGATGAGGGCTGTTTCGAGTTCCTCTAGGAGCGCTCCGTCTAGCGCCCGCTTACGCCTTAGAAGTAGGCCCACGTTCTGGCCCAGCGCTTGGCGGGTAGACGCAAGTCGTTCGTTGAGGCGCGCTAGAACGCCGGCTTTTTCGCTCTTGTCGCCGGACGACTTACGGAAGATCGCCATGAACCCCTAGCCGGTCTTACGGGTGAGGGCCAAGTATTTCTCGTATAGGGATTCTTTGGTTTCGACGTAGTCCGGATTCTTGGGGATACAGTCGACCGGGCATACCTCGACACATTGCGGGGTGTCGTAATGCCCCACGCACTCGGTGCACGAATTCGGGTCGATGCGGTAGATCTCTTCCCCGGGAGAAATAGCCCCGTTGGGGCATTCCGGTTCGCAGACGTCGCAATTGATGCAGTCGTCGGTGATCATTAAGGCCATGAGTCGCCCTCCTGCGCTTAGTTTACCGTAATGCTGTCCCTAATGCAGCCTTCACGGCCGGATGGACGAATGGGGTCACATCCCCTCCGAGGCCCGCTATTTCTTTAACCAAGCTTGCGGAAAGATAGCTGTCCCGTTCGGATGCCGTCAAAAAGACGGTTTCAATGGATGCGTCCAGGCGACGGTTCATGCCAGCCATCTGAAATTCATACTCGAAGTCGGATAGGGCGCGCAGGCCGCGGACAATGACCTTAGCCTTGTGGTGATGGACAAAATCCATAAGTAGGGTGTCAAAACCGATGATCGTAACCCCCTCGATGTCGGCTAATACCTCATTCGCTAACGCCACGCGCTGTTCGAGGGTAAACAAAGGGTGTTTACGCCTATTATCAGCCACGGCCACTAAGACCCGCGGGAATAGACTAGCGGCGCGGCGCACGATATCGCTGTGGCCGTTCGTGATGGGGTCGAAAGTCCCAGGATAGACGACGGTAGTCACTGCGACTCCTTATGTGAGGTGGCAAGACCGAAGAGCACTTTCCCCGCGCGCCCTTGGCGATGCCAACAAAGATCCGAGGGTAGCTCCCAGTCGCTGTCAGCGGCCGCTTCTACGTAGACCAGGCCGGCCGGCGCCAGGATGCCGCGCTCGCGGGCAAGGGTCAAGGCCACTGGCATGAGCCCGGTTCCGAAAGGGGGATCGAGGAAGATGATATCGAAAGACGAGGGCGGTACCGTGGCCAAAAATTCCAGGGCGTCCTGAGCGATAATGGTAGCCGCCTTTGTTTCCAATTGGTGCGCCGATTGGAGCAGGGCGGTATGGGCTAGGCGGTCTTTCTCGACCAAGACCACGGCGGCCGCGCCCCGCGAGAGCGCCTCGAATCCCAAGGCGCCTGAGCCGGCAAAAAGATCAAGGCAGCGAGCGCCCGAAAGGTGGGGCAGGAGCCAATTAAAAACCGTTTCTCGCACCCGGTCGGGCGTTGGACGAAGGCCGGCGCTTGCGGGAAAGCTCAGGCGGCGGCTGCGCCAGAGGCCCCCTATGAGGCGCACACGCTGGGTCTTACCCGGGCCCGACATAATTCTGGGCCTCCAGGCCACCATGGGGGGCTTGGGCGATGAACCGGGCCGCAAGTCCTTGGTAGATGGGTTCCCTGCAAATCAGCTGGGCCGTCAGGGTGGCAAGCCAAGCGGCCGCCATGAGCGGAAAAAGCAGGGTATTGTTGGCCGTCATTTCCATGACGATGACGAAGGCCGTAATGGGGGTTTGCACGACGCCACTGAGGTAGCTCACCATCCCGAGAATCACGGCGGCCTGTGCGGCCCCTGGGCCAAACAGGCGGCCGACATCGGCCCCCAGTCCGGCACCCGTGGCGAGAGCCGGCGCAAAGAGACCGCCCGGAATGCCGCTTAAGTAGGAGGCCAGGCTCGCCCCCCACTTGGCGACAGGAAAAAACCACGGCAGATGGGCCGTACCGAGAACCAGGGCGCGGGCCTCGGGGTATCCGGTGCCGAAGGTGCTACCGCCCGATAGCGTTCCGATGATCGCGAGCGCTAGGCCAAACGATAAGGCGAAACGGTAGGGGTGGCGACTAAGCACTCCACGCAGGCGTCCACTGAGGTCGAGAACGAGGCGGCTAAAGGCCCCGCCTGCAAGTCCCCCGATCACGCCGATGGTGGGAACCAGTAGCCACTGGCCAGGCGCAAGCGTCGCATGCGTAACGCCAAAGTATGTGTAGTTTCCTTCCAGGGCAACGGCCGTGAGACCGGCGATCAAAATCGTTAGGATAATGGTCCCGCTCGCGTGTTCCTCAAAGCCGCGGGCCAATTCCTCGATCGCAAACATGATCCCGGCTATAGGGGTGTTGAAGGCCGCGGCGATACCGGCTGCACCCCCGGCGAGAATGAGCGCCCGCTCGAGTTGTGGACGCTTGATGCCCGCGATCCGTCCGGCCGCGGCCGTGAATGCGGCGCCGACATGGACCGTCGGCCCTTCGCGGCCGATAGAGGCACCGGCAAAAAGACCAAGCGTCGTTAACAAGATCTTCCCGATCGCTATACGTACCGACAAGAGGCGTGACGGCGATCCTCCGGTCTTGGGGTTGAGTGCCGCTATGACTTGCGGGATACCGCTCCCTTGGGCCCCCGGGAAGAATCGTTGCGTAAGCCACAAAGACAACACCAAGCCGCCCGGCGTCGCAAAAAACGGCATCCATGGCCAGCGCGCGTCGGCGGCGCTGAAGGTGTGGTTCGCAAGATTGCCGAGCTTGGTCAAGGCCACGGCGGAGAGACCCACAAGGACCGCGCCGCCCCAGAACACCAAGCGCAATGTCCAATGCCTGCGGTGTAGAAGACCTCGAAGCCGCCGCCATGGCCAGCGCCAGGAGCGCCACGGTTGGCGATGGGGCCGCACGCCTACGGGGCCTGATTTAAGGTCGCGCGAATACGGCTAAATGAGGCGTGTGCCGCCCTATGTTGTTCGTCGATCTCTTCCAGCACTTGCTTTAATTCGGCCATGCGCGCCTCGAGCGTGTCGCTCGCCTGATGAATGCGCTTTATGCTCTCCAGGCGGCGGCGTAGTTGGGCCTGGTGTTCGCGCACCTGAGACTCCATCGGGGCCATCATGTCCCGCAGCCAATCATCGGCATCCCGATTGATACTCACAAAGATGGCACGGACCTTATTGACCGCCGATTCGAAAAAGCTCCGAACCACCGTTTTTTGCTCGGTCATGATCAGTGATAACCCCTTCATAAACTGCTCATGCTTTTCCTGCAGACGTTTGATTTCGCGGGTGTAACGCATGATCGAGAATGAGGCTGGCTTGATGTTGGCAAGCCCGTGCTCTTCTTGAAATTTACGGTGCATGTCGTCTAGTAGGCTTTTTATCTGTTGTGCGTCTTGGGTTAATTGCTCTATACGCGATCCGGAGTACGCGAAGAACTCCTGCATAGCCGCTTTGAGCCCGCCAGTAGTCAGGCTCGTTTCCATGTTTTTCTTGGTTTCTGCGATCATGGCGTCGAGCTGACGGAGACTGATTTTGGTATAAAGCGCCGAACTTTGCTGGGCAAAAATGGTGCGCGTGGCATGAAAACGCTGCAGACTTTTATCGAATTCCGTTTTGTCGAGACGGATCTTTTCCATCATGTGTTCGATGACGTCCATGTTTTTGCCATTCAGATTGCTGAGTTCGCCCCAGTGTTCTCGAAGTCCCTGTAACCTTTGCGTGATGACCCGCTCTATGCAAGCTTGCACCTCGTTAAACTCCGAGGCTACGGTCTCCGCGACCAGCCCCCCTTTGCTGGGAAGCAGTTCTTCGGCTAAGGCCGTTTCCAGGGCCTTGATCCCACTGCGGGCTTCGAGCGTGGCATCGTTACGAACCTTAGCCGTCAGGGCCTTTTGTGCCGACACTGGGTAGATACGGTTTTCCGCGACCCCGAGGTAGCGGGCCGTTTCGGTCACTTGCCGCGCAATTTCGCGCTCCACATCCCGTTTGTTTTTCAGTTCGTCCCACAGCCCGTCGACTTTGTTTAACACCACAAGACGCCCCTTGTGGCTCCCGGCGACATGCTCACGCCATACCGAGATCTCGGATTGGGTAACACCGGTGTCGGCGGCCAGCACGAACAAAATCGCGTGGGCGTTGGGTAGTGTATTGAGTGTCAGTTCCGGTTCCGCCCCAAGCGCGTTCAGGCCCGGGGTATCGAGAATGACCAAGCCGTCTTTCAATAAGGGGTGGGGAAAGTTAATAAGTGCGTAGCGCCATCTTGGAATCTCGACCGTGCCATCGCCGCCCACGGTCGCTCCGGCTTGAGAGATGTCGCTTGTGACGGAGAGTCCGAGGGCTCGCGCCCGTTCGGCATCGACGATCTGAGTTTCGGCGATGTGTTTCAAGGCCTCGGCCATAGTGGCGGGGGCTGAAAGGTCTAAGGGTATGGTCTTCCACTCGTCAGGAAAGCCCTTGAACTCAGCGATGCTGGCGCCGTTTTCACGAGACTCTATGGGCAAAAGCCTGATACTTGGCGGCTTGTCGCTATCGTATAAGATCTCGGTCGGGCACATGGTGGTGCGCCCCGCACTCGAAGGGAGGATCCGTTGCCCCTGTTCGCCGAAAAATATGGCATTAATCAGTTCCGATTTACCGCGCGAAAATTCCGCTACGAACGCCAAATAGAGCTTGTCGTCGTGGAGGGCACTCAGCATGCGGTCGATGTGGGCCTCACTTTGGGGCTGGCTTAAGCCTTGGTCCGCAAGCCATGCCCGCAGCTCGCGGGTCGCGCTACTCAGGTTGGTGCGCCACAGGCTATAGGCCTCAAAGCGGGCTTCAATCGCGGTGTGGCTCATATCGGTTCCCTCGGTATCCTACGGTTCTTCGTTTAGTATAGGCTGAATCGCGCTATTGTTGGCAATGAGGGCAATAAAAGCCGCTTCGGGCAAGATGGGTCAGGCGCACGATAGGGGCCCCGCAACGCACGCACGGTTCGCCGGCGCGCCCGTAGACCTGAAGTTCTTGCTGGAAGTAACCCGGGCGCCCGTCGCTCCCGGAGAAATCCTTTAAGGTCGTGCCCCCGACTGCGATCGCGCGGCTTAAAACCGTCACAATGGCCGAAGCCAGGCGCTCATAGCGGGCAAGGCTGACGCGCCCAGCGGCTCGCCCGGGGCGTATGCCGGCACTGAAAAGCGCCTCATTTGCGTAGATATTGCCGATGCCGGCCACGATCTGACCGTTTAGCAGAAAATCGCGAATTGCTATGCGCCGCCCGCGCGCGCGCCGGTGCAGGTACGCGCCGCTAAAGCCGGCCTCGAACGGTTCCGGTCCGAGGTGCCTTAGGAGCGGGTGACGAGACAGGTCTTCACTATAGAGGAGGGCCCCGAACCGCCTAGGGTCGCGCATACGCAAGCATTGACCCCCCATGATCAGGATATCAAAAGGGTCCCAAGGCCCAGGAGGCTTGCTGGCCGCCACCATCTGGAGGCTCCCCGACATCCCCAAATGGATGATGAGCGAGCCTGCCCCGAGGTCCAAAAGGAGATATTTTCCGCGCCGGTCGATCCGAGTGATGGTGCGCCCCGCGAGCAGGATCTCGAGTTGCGGGGCGATAGGCCAACGGAGCCGGCGATCGCGCACGACGAGGGCGGTAATGCGGGCCCCGCACAAAAGGGGCGCAAGCCCCCGGCGGGTGGTCTCGACTTCAGGGAGTTCTGGCATCCGGGCCGAGATGCAAAAGACGCCGGCCGATCTCTGCGGGAAAGTGATATTCAAGCCCCTGGTCTGGCCGCGCCAGCACGAGCTCCGGTTGGGTCGCGAGAATATCGATTGTCAAAGTCCGAGGACGGCTGGGCTTCGCGACCCCTTGGGTCCGGTAGCGAATCACGATTCGTCCCACGGCCGCCTGCCCGTGGTAGCGGGTCACAGACAGGGCGCGGGCATAACGCCACTCGTCTACGAAGGTGTTGATGCGATCATTCGAAAGTCGAGCGATCTTCGGCAGAGCGCGCCAGATTCCACGTTTCCGAACGATTGCGAAATGGGGCAGGACGAAGCCAAGCGGATGAATTTTGGCACTTAAAAGTTTGGTGCTTAAAAAGCTATTCGGGCTCAGGCGTCGCGGGTGGATGGCCTCGGCGGATACGAGCGAGATAGTGTGGTTCACCAGGACGTAGCGCAGATCGCCGAACGGACGGCGCCGACCGATCAAGACCCGCTGCTTATTCAGGGTGAGGACCGCT
>JAJYPQ010000051.1 GCA_021795255.1 Pseudomonadota bacterium | reverse complement strand
AGCCCCCAAGAAATCCACGTCATACTGTTCAGCCATCTTGAGGCCGCCCCCGGCCCCGAAGATGTGCTCCTCATGCCCACACTGGCTACAAATGTGGGTACTCATATTCTCGATGATGCCGATCACCGGAATCTCGACCTTCTCGAACATCTTCAAGCCCTTACGGGCGTCAAGCAAAGCGATATCCTGGGGCGTGGTGACAATGACAGCGCCGGTGACCGGGACCTTTTGCGCCAACGTGAGCTGAATATCGCCGGTCCCGGGCGGCAGATCGACGACGAGGTAGTCCAAGTCCTTCCAGCTCGTGTCGCGCAAAAGCTGTTCGAGGGCCTGCGTTACCATGGGGCCGCGCCAAATCATGGGCGTCTCTTCATCGATCAAATACCCAATCGACATCGATTGCAGGTGATAACTCATCACCGGTTCCATCGTCCGACCGTCCTTAGACTCGGGTTTGGCGTGCGCGCCCAACATGCGCGGCTGACTTGGCCCGTAGATATCGGCATCCAAAATGCCGACTTGAGCACCGTCTGCAGACAGCGCCAGCGCTAAATTGACAGCGGTTGTCGATTTACCCACACCGCCTTTGCCTGAGGCCACGGCGATAATATTCTTGACACCTGGGATCGGCTTGACGCCTTTCTGGACACCATGGGTCACAATTTTGAATCCAATGGTCACGGTCGCGTCCTGCACCCCGGAAATACCCATGACTTTATCGCGCAAGCGCGTCGCCAAAGCGTCCCTGACGCCCTTGGCCGGGTAGCCCAGCATGACGTCGATGCTCACCCGCGACCCCTCGATCTTAATGGCCTTGATGGCCTTCGCGCTGACGAGGTCTTGCTCTAGATAGGGATCAATAACTTCCTTTAGGGCCGTTTCGACCTGAAGTTGCGAGACTTCCGCCATGTTAAGCTCTCCTCAGAAATCCTACTAAAACACTGGGTTTAGGGGCGGCATGCTACACCTTGTCGCACAAAATCTAAACCGGTCGGCCGGCGTCGCTTAGACCGGGACGTGCCAGGGAAGGGCCACGCGATGCCCAGATCGCCGGGGCCTGACTCCAACGGCGATCGGAAGCGGCGGCCCGGCTCAGCCCCCGCGCCGGCCTTGGCCGGTCGACCTCAAACTGTTACCTTGCCGGCTTCCAGGGGGAACCGCACATGCCTTACGACCGTAAAATGCTGGTAACGAGCGCTCTGCCTTATGCCAACGGCGCAATCCATCTGGGCCACTTAGTCGAGTACATCCAGACCGACATCTTCGTTCGCTACCAAAGGCTGCGTGGTCGCGTCTGCTATTACGTCTGCGCCGACGACACCCATGGGACCCCCATTATGTTAAAAGCGCAGGCCGATGGCGTCTCCCCCGAACAATTGATCGCCAAGGTGGCGGCCGAACATATTCGCGACTTCACCGACTTTGGCATTCAATTTGATCGCTTCGGCTCTACCCATAGCGACGAAAACCGCCAGCTCGCCGAAGACTTCTACCACAAAATCCGGGCCGGCGGGCACATCGCCGTACGCACGATCGAGCAGGCCTTCGACCCAGTCAAACACCTTTTCCTCCCCGACCGGTTCATAAAAGGGGAATGCCCGCGCTGCCACGCCCCCGATCAGTATGGCGACTCGTGCGAGACCTGTGGCGCCACTTATGCACCGGAAGATCTCATCAACCCGGTCTCGGCCTTGAGTGGAGCGACACCGATCACCAAAAGCTCCGAGCACTATTTTTTTAAACTGAACGACTTTGCCGCAGACCTGAAGGCCTTTACCCACGGCGGCGCGCTTCAGCCGGAGGCCCGCCATAAGCTAGACGAGTGGCTGACCGCCGGCCTGACCGATTGGGACATCAGTCGCGATGCCCCCTATTTTGGTTTCCGGATACCCGGCACCGAGGACAAATACTTCTATGTTTGGCTTGATGCCCCGGTCGGCTACATCGCCACCTTTTGGCAACTGCGCAATGAGCTGGAAGGCCGTCAGTTGACCTTGCCTGAGGTCTGCGAGCAGTGGTCGCAATACGAGGTTCACCACTTTATCGGCAAAGATATTCTCTACTTCCATGCCCTGTTTTGGCCGGCCATGCTTAAGGCCGTCCAACTCGCGCGGCCCCAATCCATAAATGCCCATGGCTTTCTGACCGTAAACGGGAAAAAAATGTCGAAGTCGCGCGGCACATTCATCACCGCGCGCGCCTACCTTGATTGCCTGCCCCCGGAATATCTGCGCTACTATTTCGCGGCCAAGCTCAACGCGGCCATCGAAGACTTGGATTTGAATCTTGACGACTTTCGCGCCCGGATCAACTCCGACCTGGTAGGTAAACTCGTCAATATCGCAAGCCGCACCAGTCAGCTTCTGGCCAAATACCTCGACAACGCCTTGAGCGATACCTTGCCCGATGCGGCACTTTACCAAGAGTTCCTGCTCGCAGGGGACGCCATAGCTGGCCATTACGAAACGCGGGAATACAGCCGGGTTGTCAAAGCGGTCATGGACCTCGCCGACCGCGCCAATCGTTATGTCGATGAGGCGCGGCCCTGGGAGATCGCGCGTGCCGTAGAGCGACGCGCCGAGCTCCAAAGGGTCTGCACAGAAGCGCTCAACCTGTTCCGCGTCCTGGTCACCTATCTAAAGCCGGTTATTCCCGAGACGGCGGCCGCGGTCGAGACCTTTCTCGGCGGTCCCAAACTCACCTTCGAGAGCATCAAGACCCCCTGGCTTGGGCATACCATCCAACCCTATAGCCACCTTATGCGCCGGATCGAGGCCAGCGACATACAACCGCTCATGGCGGTCCCCGAAACACCAGCAAAGACCGCACGGCCGACGGCGCAGGCCGCCAGCGCAGGCCCGGCCCCAAGCCGAGACCAAGCTACGGGAGAAAACTCCGCTATCATAAGTGCCGAAGATTTTGGGCAGGTCGATCTCCGCGTCGCCCGCGTCGTGAGTGCCGAATACATCGAAGGGGCCGACAAGCTCCTGAAGCTGTCTTTGGATCTGAACGAAGGCCGGGTACGCACCGTTTTCGCGGGCATTCGCCACGCCTATTCGCCGGAATCGCTGGTGGGCCGCTTGGTGGTCTGTGTCGCTAACTTAAAACCCCGCAAAATGCGTTTTGGTGTCTCCGAAGGGATGGTACTTGCCGCAAGCGACGACAGCGGTCTTTTCCTCGTCAATATGGACGATGGGGCACATCCTGGTATGAGAATCCGCTAGTAAAAGCGAGTCCCGCGACGCTGATCACGCGCAAGACCGTCAAAGGCAGCACACTGTCGGCGGTCGCCAGGTCCTCGCTACAAACCGCGGTCGCTTGAGCTTGCGTCCAACTCCGGGTCGGGGCGACCCACCTATACACTGCATTGAAGCGCTGACCAGAGCACCCTAGAATGGAGCTCCCCCTACCCGCGTCGCAGGCTAAACTGATAGACATCGTGCTCCTAAGTGGTGGCGTTGAGAGCACCACGCTGCTCTACGAGGCGCGTGCGCAAGGCGCGGTGCGGGCGCTTTTTATCGACTACGGACAAAGCGCGGCGCGGCCCGAACAGCGCGCCGCCAGCGCGGCGTGCACGCGCACCGATACCCCCTTTACTCTGATCAATCTACAGCGTCTCGCCATCGATCTCGTGGGAGAAGCTGCCATGAGGCCTCACATTCCGTTCGGTGCCCGTAACCTCTTAGCCGTCAGCATAGCGGCCAATTGGGCCCTCCACACTCAGGCTCGCCGAGTCTTCTTGGGGGTTCAGCGAGAAGATCAGAATCATCCCGAGGGACGACCCGACTTCATTCGACCGCTCATCGAATGTTTGGCGTCCTTAGGGCTTAGCCTCGAGACGCCCTACCGCGAGATGAGCAAAGCCGACGTAGTGGCCCAGGGCCGAGCCTTGGGGGTCGACTACACGCTCACCTATAGCTGCCTTCTTGGGCATGCCGCGCAGTGCGGTCGGTGCTCGCAGTGTCGTGCTCGCGAAGCGGCCCTCACCGAGCCTCGGCCCTCGTCCGACGACCCAAAATAGGGTCGGACCCATGGTCACAAGCGCTTGCATCCCACCCGAGCACGCGCCAGACTCGCGCCATGACCCCCACACGTCCGCGGGCGTCCGTGCATGACATCATGGCGCTCTTACCCCAAACCCAGTGCGGCCGCTGCGGCTTTGCCAGCTGTCGGCCCTATGCCCAGGCCCTCGTACGCGGCCATACGGAGCTCAACCGCTGCCCCCCCGGGGGCGACACGACCCGGCTGGCACTGGCGGCGCTCTTGGAGCGCGAGGCGCCTCCCTGGGAGGCGCCCCTGACACCCGAGCCCCGGGCGCGCGTCGCCATCGATCAAAGCGCCTGCATCGGCTGCGGACGATGCCTACCGGCCTGTCCTGTCGATGCCATCGCCGGGGCCGTGGGCTACGTGCACATCGTGCTGAAAGCAGAGTGCACCGGGTGTAAGCTCTGCCTTGCGCCCTGCCCTGCCGACTGTTTTATCATGGAAGCTCGCCCGGACTACCCGCACAACCCCTGGCCCGACCGGTCGCAAGACGAAGCGCTACGCGCGCGAGCGCGGTTCAACCGGAAAGGGCGACGGACCAAGGGGCTCGCGCGCCCCGAGTCGGTACGCGCGAGCGCGGCCCGCAAGCGCCAAGAAATCAAGGACGCCTTGGCGCGGGTTCGGAAGCAACGCGGTTGGCAAGCGGGCATCGGAAACCGTAGAATAGCCCCCAGCGAATAGCGCCAACCGTTTTGTAAGGAGTTTCCATGTCAGGACATTACCCTTTCGGGGGCAAGGCCAACCGAATCAGCGCGTTTGCCTTCTTTGAAAAACATCAATTTAGCCTTGATCTCCAGGAGCGCTACTACAAATGGTGGTATGCGTTCGCGAAAAGCTTCGTGGAACAGGATTCCGACCTCAAAGTCACGCGTGCGGTCGACTTCAAGCATTACCCTTTCGGGCAGCACGCGGAGTCGAACTTTCATCTCCACGACTACAAATGGGCAACGGCCCTCGCGGACCTCGGCGCTTTTATCAGCAACGTGATCTTCCCCAAGCTACCGGAGGATGCCTTGCATAAGGTCGAGCACGATCACGAGGCTTTGGTAAAGACCCTTGAGGGCGACCGGGAAAAGGCGCCGCGCACCGCGCCGCCCAGTGTCGGCCGTTATCGTCACGTCTAAGAAGCCCAAGATCCGCCTGGGGCCCGCGCAACGAGAAGCCCTGTTCGCGCGACTCCAGGCCCTCAATCCGAGCCCAACCACCGAACTCCACTACGGTTCGGTCTTCCAGCTCTTGATCGCGGTCATTCTGTCGGCCCAAGCCACGGACCGGAGTGTCAACAAAGCCACAAAGACCTTGTTTGCGGCAGCCCCCGATGCGCAGAGCTTTTTGACCTTGGGAGAAGATCGACTCAAGGCCTCTATCAGCAGCATCGGGCTCTATCGCACAAAGGCCCGTCACATCATAAAGACCTGCGAGCGACTCGTGCGCGACCACAGCGGGGAGGTGCCGAGGGATAGAACTCGTCTCGAGGCACTCCCCGGGGTTGGACGCAAAACCGCCAACGTCATCCTCAACACCGCCTTTGGCGAGCCGACCATCGCAGTCGATACCCATATCTTTAGGGTCGCCAATCGCCTGGGGCTCGCCCCGGGACGCACGGTCCGCGAGGTTGAAGACCGCCTAGCACGGCTTGTGCCACCCCGCTTCCGCCGCGATGCCCACCATTGGCTCATTCTTCACGGGCGCTATGTCTGCAAGGCGCGTACGCCGGCCTGCCCTCAGTGCGTGCTCTTTGATTTGTGTACGCATGGGGATAAAGTAGGCCCATGGACAGCATCCGAGTCGCCACAGGTCTCGGCCGTGGGCCGCGGGCTCAACCAGAACTAGCGGCGATCGCCGTACGCAAAGCGCTTGCGCGGGCGCAACTCAGCCATGCCCGCTCCGTTATTCTGTTTTTGACCCACCACTTCGCTGCAGATCCGCATCCGGCCCTGCGCGCTTGTGCGCGCGCCGCCGGATGCACTCAGATTGTAGGCTGTACCGCCGCCGGCCTTTTGACCGACGAAGAATGGATATTGGACGCCCCGGCCGCCGCGGCCATGGTCCTTGGCGGAAAAGTCTTCCTCGATCGCGTGGACAAGAACGATGAAGATGCGGTATTAAGCCTTGCGGCCCCAAGCGACCTGGCGGCCGACTGGCTCGATGTGAGCTATCGGCGCATAGGAGCGATTGCCGGCGACATGCTGGGACGGGGACCCTTTCGGGTCTGGTCGGGTGGCCAAGTCCGGGAGCAGGGCTATGTCGAGGTGGCGTTACGAGGGGTGCGCGCAAGCCTCGGGGCCTCGCAGGGCGTGCGGGCGCTGACATCCCCTATTGAAGTGGCCGAGGTACATGACTACGACGTGCTTAAGCTCGGACACTATCCGGCGCTCAACGTCTTGGTGCAATCACTGCCCATCGGGGTTCGGGAGATGGAGCATATCCCGCTTCACCTCATCATGGGCGGGGTCACCTTTGGCGATCCTACGACCGCCATAAAAGAAGGTCGCTACCGCTTGAACCATATCGTGGCCGCCAATCTGAGCGAGCAATCGATCACCTTTGCCCAGCGCCTGACGCGCGGAGAACGGCTGTTCTGGGCGATGCGCGATACCCTGGCCGCCGAGCGCGACACCCGCGCAACCATAGAGCGCACCGCGCGCGAGCTCAAAGGCGCGCCCCACTTTGGCCTACTCTTCCCGTGCATGGGCCGGGGACCCCACTTCTACGGCGACACCGACCGCGATCTGGATCTTTTAAAGCATCAGTTTCCGGGCCTTCCGATTATTGGCGTCTACGGCAACGGTGAGATCGGTTCGCTAGACGATGCCAACCACCTCTATCAGTACTCGGCGGTCCTGGGTCTGTTCCGGGACATACCAGAGAAACCCAGCTGATGTGGTCGAACGACCGGGCGGCCATGCGCCAGGTCTTTTACGCGGCCTGGCAACACTTTCAAGACCAAAAGCCCTTAGAAGGCGTAGAAGCCCTGATCGTAGAGACCCTGCTCGCCCACCCCGAATACCACGCCCTGTTCGCCCGAGAGCCCGGCCCGGGCGATTCCGAGCCGGAGGGAAACCCGTTCCTGCATCTCGGTTTACATATCGCCTTGGCCGAGCAAATTTCGACTGACCGCCCAGCCGGTGTCGTCGACCAGTGGCAACGCCTACGAGAACAGGTAAAGGATCCGCACCACGCCCGGCACTTGATGATGGAGTGCTTGGAGGGGGCCTTGCGCGAAGCGCAGCAGCAAAGACAAATGCCCGACGAGGCCTCTTATATCGCCCATCTCCGCGAGCTTCCTTAAGGAACGAGTCCGAGGGCCCGGACCCGGCGGTGATGCCCACGCCCTCCCCCTTGCAATCTGGCCTCCTGGAGTGTACATAAGGGCATCATGACAAGAGACCCGAGGCCCTACGCTCTTAACCGCACTACGGTGCAAAATTCCGCGACATGGATACGGGGCTTTAGCCCCTCTTTTTTTATGCGCAACACAATCCTGGTTACAGTCCTTACTGGAGAAACGCATCATGACTCTTGACATCGAAAAGACCGATAACGAGCCTCCCGAACGGAGCTTCCTCCCGCGCATGCGCAAGGCAAGGGAGGAAGCATGTTAAATGCTGTGAATGCTGTAATGGATGCGCACTTCTTGACCCCGGCGGGCGCCCGCCCGCGGCCCGTCGGTCTAGACCATGCTCGCCGGCTCGAACCCCAAGCTCGCTACCTCGTTTCAGGCAAATACCGCCTGTTCCCCTTCGACAAGAGCGCCAAACCCTACTTTGACGATGCCGTGGCGCGTCTGGGCGTTGCACTCTCCGATTATAGCTTTGCGAACAACGTCATTTGGCTTTACCAAGCCAGCGGCTTTTACCAGATCATCGAGGGGTGCTTTTGTCTTTTCGGTCTGTCCGGTAACGGACTCACGATGTTATTACCTCCCCTAGGAGAGGCCTACCGTCAGAAGCGGGCCCTGAAAATCTGTATTCGCATCATGGATCAGTACAACCCATCGCCCTATCAGGCCCGTCTGGACTTCGTTTACAAAGACTTCCTGCAAATCCTGGATAAGGACACAGATGGAGTGACACCTTTGATCAATGGCGAGCCCTGGCACGTCGAGGTCACGAACCCCGACTATATCTATCGCACGTCCGACCTGATCGAACTGCGCGGGAATGCCTTCAAGACTAAACGGAACGAGATCAACCAGTTCCGGCGCGCCTATCCAAACCATCAATTGGTCCCGTTCTCGCGTGAACACCACGAAGCGGCCCGTAGTCTTGTCAACACCTGGACGGAAAATCGTATCCGAGCATTGCCCGAAGGGTCGCTAGAGGATTTCTTGTACAACCTGGAGCTGGAACGCAAGGCCATCAACCGCACGATCGCGCTGTATGAAGAACTAGGCCTAGAAGGACTCAGCCTATTTATCGATGGGGTTCTGGAAGGGTTTACGTTCGGGGAACGGTTGACATCAGATGTCGCCAACGTCTTGATCGAGAAGACCAACTTCCACATCCAGGGGGCCGCACAGTACCTATTCCGGGAGTTCACCAAGGTCTTTTCCCAATCGACCTACATCAATGTCGGTGATGATTTGGGCTTTGAAAACCTACGGCGAGTGAAGATGAGCTACCGGCCGGCGATGTTCGGGGAAAAGGTCATCCTGCACCGCCGCGTCGCTACTGAGGCGTGCTAAGGCAGGTGGGTCTTGCGGATCTCGAGGGCCTTATGGCCCTCGAGGCCCGCTGCTTCGGCCCCGGCGACGGCCTCTTTAACCGCCGCCAACTGCGCTATCTTTTGACGAGTTCCCACGCAGCCTGGTTTGTCGAAGGGAACTTCGAGGGAGCGGCTTGCCTCTTGGTGGCAAGCAACGGCCGCAGCCGCTGGGGACGCCTCTATTCCTTGTCCGTCGATCCCCAGTTTCGACAGCGCGGAATTGCGCGTCGCCTCCTCGAGGCCTCGTTCGCCTGGTTGCGCGAGCAAGCAATCGATGTGTGCCGAGCCGAGGTCAAGATCGATAACGTGGGCGCGCGGCGCCTGTACGCGGCTCTTGGCTTTGAGGAGGGGCCCGAGTTGCCCCACTACTATGGCCTAGGACAAACCGGTCTTAGATTGACCCTGCGGCTTTAGCCAACAGGGGAAGACGAAAAAAGAAATGGGACCCACCGGCCTCCCGCGACGCGTAGCCTATTGACCCTCCGTGTTTTTCGATAATGATGCGCGCCGTACAAAGCCCGCGCGGCGCCACGATCCCGAAAGATGAGAGGTTGGCCGAGGCATCAAAAAGGCAGGGCTGCACCTCAACGGGAACCGCGGTCCCGCAATCGCGTATCGAGAGAACGCCCTGCCCTCCTTCATTTATGACTGACAACTCAACAGTACTATGGGGCGGCGACAGGTGAATTGCATTGGTAACGACATGACTTAAGGCGCGCAACAGCAAGGACTTGTCGCCATTCACAAACACCGGATGAGAGCAGGGATCAAAGGCTAGGCGCACGTGGCGGCCATAGGCATAATCGGCATCGGCCGTAACCACTTCTTGCGCAAGCTGTGTCAGCGACAGACGACGCGGGGCGAACTTGATGTCCAACAATTGCCGATGATCGACATCAAGCACCTCATTGACGGACCGCACCAAGCGATCAAGGTTGCTGCGGGCAATGGCCAAAAGCTGCTCATCCTCACCGGTCAGTTTCGGTCCTACCACCTCGGCCAGAAGACCGAGAGAGCCGAGCGCCGAGGTCAGGGGCGTTCTCAGCTCGTGGCTTAAAGTCGCGATCAAATCGCTCTTCAGCCGCTCCGTTCGTTTGCGCGCACTGATATCCCGGGTGATGGCAATGAAGCGACGCTCCTTACCCACGGTCATAGCGCTTAATCCCAGTTCCATGGGAAAGATCGTACCATCGTGGCGCAAGCCGTTGACCTGTAGCCCTAAGCCGCTCATACGGCTCCCGGGGTGCTCGACCTGTCCCTCGAGAAACCGAGCATACTCGGCGCGCTCCGCTAACGGTACAAGGCAAGAAAAGTGATGCCCGAGGAGCTCATCCTCACGGTAACCAAAAATTCGGAGCGCCTCGCGATTTAAGGAAAAAAGGGCGCCCTGCTGGTCGATCGTAACGATACCCTCCTCTACGTTCTCCAAGACCGCGCGCAAGTAGCCTTCGCGCTCCTTTAAATTCTCGGTCATGCGGGTGCGCGCGGCGACCTCACGCGTCAAAACACCGTTCAGGCGATGGATAGCCGCTTTCTCCTCCTCCAGCCGGTTAATAAGGCTCTGGTTCTCAAACTGGAGACAAAGAGAGGCAGCAATGGTCCTTTCCATGCGTTTGGCGGTAAGCAACATCACGGCAAGAAATAAGACCGCCACGAGCGCCATGGCATGGTGGACGCTGCCGCCCAAAAGGAAAAGCCGCAAGGCAAGCGGCGCTAGGGTCGGAATAACAAATAACAGAGCGACCCGAAAGACGGTCGCAAACGTCACGACGGCGGCGGTCGTCATAACCGTCAGCATAAAAAACAGGAATATTTGCGGCAGTAAGGCGGCGGGGAAAAACAGCAGTGCCGCCATACCCCAGCCGACACCGGCGGCCGCGGTCGCTAGCATATAGTAGCGCCCCCACGGCCCAGGATCTCGCGCTGAGGCCTGTTTTTGATAGCGGCTCGTCAGCAGATAGCGCCCCGCAGTCACCAAGGCCATGACCGCAAGCCATGCCAAGAGCCGTACCCGGGGCACCGCGTTCCATTCGATCACACTCAGAATCGCGGCGTTTAAAGACGTGGCGAGAAGGCCAGGACGTAAGTTCTCATAGAGCAGGCGCACTTGGGCTCGATACAAGGACGGCCCTTCGGGCACGACCTGTGCGCTGCCCCGCCTACTGCTGTCTGCTTCTGCTCCCACCCTCGCCTCCCCCTGGTCGAGAGGATGGGGTGCAAGGTCTATGCCAGGCCGGGGAGGCGGAGGGGCTTACTTGTCGCGCTTCTGCAGTCGAGCGGCGGTGCGCAGCCTGAGCGCCGTAAGCCGAATAAAGCCGCTGGCGTCCGCTTGATTGTAACGCCCGCCGTCATCCTCGAAGGTGGCGATGCCTGGGTCAAAGAGCGAGTCACTCAGCGATTCGCGGCCGACCACGGTAACCTGTCCCTTAAAGAGCTTGACCCGGACCCGACCATTGACGGTTTTCTGTGAACTATCAATAGCTTGCTGCAATAGCTCGCGCTCAGGACTCCACCAATAGCCGTTATAGATAAGCGCCGCATAACGCGGCATGAGATCGTCTTTTAAATGCGCCACCTCACGGTCCAAGGTCAGAGACTCTATGGCGCGGTGGGCCCGCAACAGAATGGTTCCCCCGGGGGTTTCGTAGCAACCCCGAGACTTGATCCCCACATAGCGATTCTCAACGAGGTCTAGGCGGCCAATCCCATGCCGTCCTCCGATCGCGTTTAGCGTAGCCAGAATCCGCGCCGGCGTCATGGGAGTGCCGTCAAGCGCCGTCACGTCCCCGCGGGTAAACGTCAACTCCAGCCATTCGGGCTTATCTGGGGCCTCCTCAGGGGCGCAAGTCCAACGCCACATGCTAGCCTCAGGTTCCTGCCAGGGATCTTCCAGAACGCCACCTTCGTAGGAAATATGCAAAAGATTGGCGTCCATGGAATAGGGCGAGGCCCCCTTACGCTTATGCTCTACCGAAATGCCGTGGCTCTCGGCATAAGAAAGTAAGCGCTCACGTGACGTTAGGTCCCATTCCCGCCAGGGTGCTATCACCTGGATGTCCGGGTTGAGGGCGTAATAACCCAACTCGAATCGCACTTGGTCATTGCCCTTGCCGGTCGCGCCATGCGCCACCGCGTCAGCGCCGGTCATCTGGGCAATCTCAATCTGGCGCTTGGCAATCAGCGGTCGCGCTATGGACGTGCCGAGCAGATACTCGCCCTCGTAGAGGGCGTTGGCCCGAAACATGGGAAACACGAAATCGCGGACAAATTCTTCCTTGAGGTCATCTATATAGATCTCCCGCACGCCGGCTTTGGTGGCCTTCTCGCGGGCCGGCTCGAGCTCCTCGCCTTGTCCGATATCAGCGGTAAAGGTCACAACCTCGCACTGATACTGCTCGAGCAACCACTGCAGGATGACCGAGGTATCTAGGCCACCAGAGTAGGCCAACACGACTTTTTTGATAGCGCTCATAGACTTTAACTACCTTGGACTGTGGTGCGCGCGGTGCGCCTTAAACGCGCCAAAAGCCGCCGTGCCAAATCGCCAAACAGCTCGGTTTGGGTGGGGTGCGGATGGATAGCAGAACCCACCTGTTCGAGGGTCAAATCTGCGCTCACCATGAGAACCGCGGCACCAATGAGGGTATCGGCATGGTCGGCAAGAAAATGCACGCCCACGATCCTATGTGTACCTTTGTCGGCCACGATCTTGATAAAGCCCGAGGTCTCACCGGTCATCATCGCCTTCGCGTCTATCGAAAATGGCACCTTGATTTCGGCTGGGTCGAGGCCGCGCTCACGCGCCTGATCTGCGGTAAGACCGACAAAGGCCGCCTGCGGACGGGTAAAGATCACCCCGCAATCTTTGGCTTCCTCATAGGCCGCCTGATGCCCAAGAATCGTGTGTGCGGCCACCCGACCTTGATGGCCTGCGGTGTGGGCTAGCATGTAACCACCCACGACGTCTCCGACCGCGAAGATGTGTGGCACGCTGGTGCGGCCTTGCGGATCCACCACGATCGCCCCGCGGTCCACCTTAACTCCCGCGCGGGCCAAGGCGAGAGGCTCTGTGACGGGACGCTTGCCGGTGGCCATGAGAACGTAATCGGTCTTGGCTACGCGCGGGCCGCCTTCGACTGTATAGGTCACCGCCATGGCGCCGACGCCGCCCGCGATCTTCTGTACCGAGGCCGATGTGACTATGGTGAGGCGCTTTTCTGCGCCTAACAGGACCGCAAGCTGGGCCGCGACTTCCTTTTCAACCTCCGGCAAGACCCGATCACGCGCCTCGAGGACGGTGACCTTAGTGCCAAAATCCGCGAAGATCTGGGCCATTTCAAGCCCAATCGCGCCCGCGCCCACGATCACAAGGCGCTTGGGAGGGGCCTTTAGGTTCCATACCGTATCAGAGGTGAGGACGCCGTCTTCGTCGGAACCGGGTATCGGTGGGATAAACGGCGGGGCCCCGGTCGCAATCACCGCGTAACCGAAAGTGATGCGCTTTCCGGCAATGCCTGCCTTCGGGGCTTGGCGCTCATAAAGATTAGTGGCGTCGCTCTTGGCCACAACGACACTATGATCCGAATCGAAATACGCAAAACCTTGGCGAACATCAATGCGAACACCCTTGTCGGTCTTCAAGGCCATGTCGCCGCGCGTCTCAAGCACGCGCTTACGCATCCGGTCGAGCTTCACCCAATTGAGCGTCGGCGCCGCGGTGTTTAATACGCCAAGGCCGGCGTCGTGGCCTCGGTCACGCAAGCGATCCGCTGCCGCGCGCCAGGCCTTAGACGGAATACATCCGCGCCACAGGCATTCGCCTCCCGGCAACGGCGCGTCGTTCACCATGATGATGCGCCGGCCGTGATCCGCGAGTTCCCGGGCACAGTCCTCCCCGCCCGGGCCGCCCCCTATGACAAGAACATCGCAATCGTAGTGACTTGTGTCGACTGCTGCCGGCTCGCTCGCCTGAGCAGGACTTGGCCGCGTCGCCGCTACCGTCCCTGCCTTCCCCGTCGCCGCGTTTCCGGAAAGCCACGCCGGATCCTCGACCAAGCCCTTAAAAGTATTGAGGAACTTGGCCGCCTCAGCACCGTTCACGATGCGATGATCGGCCGTGACCGTCACCGGCATGCCTTGCGGCTGGGTGCTGGCGATCGCAAAAATGGCCGACGTGCCGGGTACCGGTATCGCGTCGAACTGAGTCACCCCCAACATCCCCATATTGGAGATGGTAAAGGTCGGGTTCGAGTATTCCTCGGGCTTTAAGCGTTTCAGCCGCGCTCGGGCGACCAAATCCTTCCACAGGGCATTGAGTTCCTCGATACTGCGGTGTGGGACATCGCGGAGCACGGGGACGACAAGCCCCATACCTTCGGTCTCCACTGCCAAGCCAACGTCGATTTGAGTGCGCTCTACGATCCGGTCTTCATGCTGGTAGACGGAATTCACGCGCGGGTGACGCTCCACCGCACGGGCCGCCGCGGCCGCCAACAAGACCGTCAATGAAACCTTGCGTTCCTTGGCGGCGGCCGTCAGACGCTCGGGCTGCACATGGACTGTGACACGAAAAAGCGGCATGGAGAGCGAATACTCCATATTCTGGCTCACGGCCTTTTCCATGCTGTCCATAGGGCGCCCGAAGCCCGCTACTCGAAAGATGCGCTTCGCCAACACCCGCGGACTACCCCCGGCGCCAACGACGTCGGCGCCGAGAATGCGCCCGCCCGGTCCGGTGCCCGACAGGCTATTAATATCAATGCCATGCGCCCCAGCCAATTGCCGAGCGTAGGGAGTCGCGGCCACCTTGTGCGGACGCGGGGCGGGCGTGGCGCCGTGGGGCATGGCCGGCGCCCGGGTCTTCGGTTGCGCGCTTCCAAACGGCACGGGGCTCGTGGGCGGCACGGGCTTCGCTACCAAGGCCGTTGGGGCCTCGGGGATCCCGCCGCCCCCGACCTCGTGCGCCTCGGCGACGAGATAGGCGATGGGTTCGCCGACCGCGACGACCTGTCCTACCGCGGCCTGAGGTCCCGACAAATACCCTTCCCGGAACACCTCAACATCCATGATCGCCTTATCGGTCTCGACTGTTGCGACGACCGTGCCACGGGCAATAAAGTCACCCACGGCCTTTTCCCACGACACGAGCGTGCC